>JAYRVN010000453.1:0-22420 GCA_041918535.1 Chloroflexota bacterium | reverse complement strand
GTGCGCCGTGTAACGGCATGGTTAATTGCACTTAAAGTGCTGTGAGAAGAAACCTAATGACTCATAAGGTCAACCACTCAGCCAGCATATCGAAAGAGAACTGGTCAACACAGCATAGTGGTAAAGCTCAAGACGAACATAGGAACGAATGTTCATGGGGTTGAGCAAGACCTGCGACATATGGTAAGAGCTACACTGCCCGAAGTCCAGTATCCAGGGCATAACGAAAGGCTGGTAGGTACGTTCCAAATCACTACCATCTCTGCGCTAAGGGAAGTACGCGGTCGTCCTGAAAAGGGTTTCCGCAGAGACCACCCGATATATAAGGGGCAAGGATACAAAAGGACTACCTAACTGTCGCTGCAAACGTTAGCCAAGTACGGAACACGGGATTGTCTAAGGGTCGAGAGACCTAGCTGTGAATGGAGACACACAGCCACAGGACAACGGAGGCTCGGTAGTAGTCGTGGGAGTAATGCCCCACCAGGGAGATAGGGAAAACCTATCACAAGGCAAAGCGAGCCAGGTGGAACAACTAATGAAAGTAAGATAGGAATGGGCGAAATGCTTAAAGCAGAAGATTACATTTCATTAGTGCGTCAAAGAGGGTCTGAAGGCAAGACTCTCGAACGAGTGTTTCGGAACATGCTGAACCCTGAACTATTCAGGAATGCCTACGGAAAACTGTATCAGAATAAGGGAAGTATGACACCGGGAGTCGATGGCGACACACCGGACGGAATGTCACTGACCCACATCGATGCGCTCATTGAGGCACTGCGGACAGGCAAGTTTCGGTGGACACCCAACCGCAGGGTATACATCGAAAAGGGAAAAGGAAAAACCCGACCCCTGAGCTTGCCGACCTGGAAGGACAAAATCGTCCAGGAAGTCATGCGGGTTATATTGGAAGCGTACTACGAACCGCAGTTCAATGCCCACACACACGGTTTCCGACCCAAAAGAGGCTGCCACACCGCGCTGAAAGAAGTATCTCAGTGGGGTGGGGTCAAATGGTTCGTCGAGGGAGACATAAAAAGCTGCTTCGACAACATCGACCACAACCTGCTAGTGGCAATGATCGGAAGGAAAATCAGAGACGCAAGATTCCTGAAACTCCTGCGACATTTACTAACAGCGGGCTACCTGGAAGATTGGAAGTACCACAAAACATACTCGGGGACACCACAAGGGGGCATCATAAGCCCACTGCTGGCCAATATCTTTCTAAACGCCTTCGACCAATGGATGGAAACGGAACTGAAGCCGGAGTACACCAAGGGAAAGAGACGAAAGGATAACCCCGAGTACAGCCGACTTAGAAGCCGGATAAACACAAACCGTAAGGGGAAAAAGACCCCAGAGCAAATCGAGGAATGGAAACGACAGCTTAAACAACTGCCAACACGTGACCCATATGACCCAAACTACCGCAGGATGTGGTATGTAAGATTTGCGGACGATTTCCTGATAGGATTTATCGGTCCTAAAGCCGAAGCCGAAGAAATCCGAAATCGAGTTAAGACCCGACTCGGACAGATGAAGCTAACCTTATCAATGGAAAAGACCAAAATAACCCACGCGCCTACGGAGAGAGCCGAATTTCTGTCCTATGAAATAACCTTTCCAATCCACTTGAAAGGCAACAGACACTTGGCAGGAAAAGCAACGTTCCTGATGCCCCGAAGAGTGATAACAAAGTGGAGGGCCAAATACCAACAGAACGGAAAGATTGTGTCGCATAGAGGACGGGTAAATGCCCCCTTGGCGGACATTATTAGGCAATTCGATACAGAAGTTCGCGGCCTGTGGCAATACTATCAATACGCACTTAACGCCAGTAAACATGTCAGCTACATCCGGTACATGGCAGAGTGTTCGTTGGTAGCTACACTTGCCCACAAACTACGAATAAAGAAAATGGCGGTCTATCGTCGCTATGCCCACGTGGGACAGAGAAAATGCTTGGGGATGAAAACGGAAGAAGGAACGCAAATAACGTTCGGAGACTTCGGCCTGCAACGCTCAAACTTCAGAGATACTAGACCAATCCACGACCTGGTATTCAGAGAATACTATGGCCGCAAAGGAGTGGTAAGAAGGCTCGAAAAGGGAATATGTGAAATCGACGGGTGTAAAAGCCCCGGCGAAGAAGTCCATCACATAAGAGCGATGAAAGACCTGAATAAATGGAAGAAACGAGGGGTAAAACCCCCGGCCTGGGTAAAAACAATGATGGGGATGTATCGCAAAACACTAGTGGTCTGCAAGCGACACCATCAGGAAATACACCGTGGCAAACTTTCATAAGACGGTTCCGCTGGAGAGCGGAGTGATGCGAAAGTGTCACGCTCCGTTCGGAGGGGGGCAGAAGGAAAAGCAGATGATGCTGCTCGCCGGCTGCCTACCCTACGTCGTTCACCACGCGCTGTGCAATCTGATCGAGCCCATCTTTGAGCGCTCTTTCATCCATGATTCCTACGCCAACCGTGTCGGCAAAGGCACTCACCGCGCCCTGGCCCGCTGCCAGCAATGGGCGCGCCGCTATCCTTACGTTTTGCAGTGCGATGTGCGCCAGTTCTTCCCCAGCCTGGATCACGCCATCTTGCGTGATATCTTGTGGCGCAAAGTGGCGGACGCCTCTGTGCGTTGGCTGATTGACCGGATTCTGGCCGGCGGCGCGCAGGTGCTGCGCGACGAATACCAGATGGTGTATTTCCCCGGCGATGACTTACTGGCCGCCTTGCGCCCACGCGGCCTCCCGATCGGCAATTTGACCAGTCAATTCTGGGCCAACTGTTATTTGAATCCCTTTGACCATTTCGTCAAACAAGAGTTGCTGTGCCCGGCGTATCTGCGTTTTGTAGATGACTTTCTCTTGTTTGCCGACAGTAAAGAGACCTTGTGGCGCTGGAAGGAGGCGATTGAGGCGCGTCTGGCCGGCCTGCGCCTGACGCTCCATGCCGGCGCCGGCCCGCGAGCCGTCCAGGAAGGGATTCCCTTTCTAGGTTTTGTGGTCTTCCCTGCCCGGCGTCGCCTGAAACGGCGCAAAGGGATATATTACCAGGGTAGATTCCGTCGCTTGCTGGCGGCTTATGCGCGGGGGGAAATCACCTTTTACCAACTCGATGCCAGCCTTCAGGGATGGGTCAACCATGTCCGTTATGGCAACACAATCGGTTTGCGGCGGGCCATGCTGACACGGCAGCGTATACCGGCCCCCAGGTGAGGACCACATGGATGAACGACAATTGTATCTGACCGTAAGCGGGGTTGGTTGGCCGCCATAGTCGGCAATGGCCGGCTGATGCAGCCGGAGGTTGGCATGATCTTACCTCTGAAGGCAACGGGCGTGAGCCTGCTTTTGGTCGGCGGCAAGGGCTTGAACCTGGCTCGACTGGCGGAGGCGGGTTTTCCGGTTCCGGATGGTTTTGTGGTGACGACCGACGCCTACCGGGCCTTTGTGGCGGCGCATGAGCTAGGGCCGTTCATGGCGGCGCGCCGGCAGGCGGATTTGAGCGCGCCGGGGGAATTGGAGCGGGTTTCGGCCGAAATTCGCGCCCGATTTTCCGCTTGCCCCCTGCCGTCCGACCTGGCCGATAGGCTGCGCGCCGCCTACCTGGCGCTGGGCAGCCGCGCGCCCGTTGCCGTGCGCTCCAGCGCCACCGCCGAAGACCTGCCCGATCTCTCCTTTGCCGGCCAGCAAGACACCTATCTCAACATCATCGGCGCGGAAGCGTTGTTGGCGGCCGTCGTCAACTGCTGGAGCAGCCTGTGGACGGCGCGCGCCATCGGCTACCGGGCGCGCAACGCCATCCCCCAGCAGGATGTGGCCCTGGCTGTGATTGTGCAACGGATGGTCGCCAGTCAGGCCTCCGGCGTTCTGTTCACGGCCAACCCGCTGACCGGTCTGCGCGAGGAAACGGTGATCGACGCCACGTTGGGGTTGGGCGAGGCGTTGGTGAGCGGACAAGTGACGCCGGATCATTATCGGGTGGATACGGCGCGGGGCGTGATTAGCCACCGGGCGCTGGGCAGCAAGGCGGTGGTGATCCGCGGTCGGGCAGAGGGAGGGGTGGTGGTGGAATCGGCCGAATCCGCCCACCAGCAGGCGGCCCTGCCCGACGACCAGATAGTCGCCCTGGCCCGACTGGGTCAACGCGTCGCCCGGTTCTACGACGGCGCGCCACAGGACATCGAATGGGCCTGGACCCCGGCCGAAGGGTTTCATCTGTTGCAAGCCCGCCCCATCACCTCGCTCTATCCTGCGCCGACAGCGCGGGAAGGGGACCCCGCCCTACGGGTTTTGTTCTCCTTTGGCGCGGTACAGGGGATGCTCGACCCCATGACCCCGCTGGGGCAGGATGTCATCCGGGTCATTTTTGCCGGCGCGGCCGTCGGCCTGTTTCACACCGAGAGCACGCCGCAGAGCCAGCGCGTCATTCAGGCGGCGGGAGAGCGGTTGTGGGTGGATGTGAGCGACTTGTTGCGCCACCCGCTAGGGCGGCGGCTGGCCGTGACGCTGCTGCCGATGGTGGAACCGTCATCGGCCGAAGCCATCCGGCCGCTGCTGGACGATCCCCGTTTGACGCCCCGGCCGGGCTGGTTCAAGTTCAGCACCGCCTGGCGGGTGGCGCGTTTTGCCGTCCCGGTGTTGGCGCGGCTGGCGCAGGCCTGGCTGGGGCCGGATCGGGCGCGGGCGCGTTTTCAGGGGCAAATGGCGCGTTTTTCGGCCGAATTTCAGCCGCGCGCCGCCGAAACCGGCCACCTGACGGACGCCCTGGCCCTGACCCAAGACGTCGCGGCGCAAGCTTTTTCCCGCCTCCTCCCCTATTTCGTCCCCGTCTTTGGGGCCGGCATGGGCAGCCTCAACCTGTTGCGCGTGTTATCCAACGGCCTGCCGCCGGGCGCGCCCAATTACTTGCTGCTGACGCGCGGCCTGCCGCATAACGTCACCACCGAGATGGATTTGGCGCTGTGGCAGACGGCGCGCGCCATCCAGGCGGACCCGCCCGCGTTGGCCGCCCTGGCGGAGCAGAGCGCGTCCGCGCTGGCCCAGGCTTACCTGGCCGGCCACCTGCCGCCGGTCGCGCAAGAGGCTCTGGCCGCCTTTCTGACGCGCTACGGCCGACGGGGTTTGGGGGAGATTGACATCGGACTGCCCCGCTGGCGCGAAGACCCGACGCCGGTGCTGCAAGCGTTGCAAAGTTATGGACGGATCACCGACCTGGCGCGCGCGCCGGACAGGGTGTTTGAGCGCGGATCGGCCGAGGCTGAATCCACCACGGCGGCCCTGGTGGCCGCCCTGCGCCGGACTCGTTTCGGCCGATTCAAGGCGCGTCTGGCGCGGGCGGCTGCGCGGCGCGTGCGGGCGGTCACCGGCCTGCGCGAAAGCCCCAAATTTCTCATGGTCAGCCTGCTGGACCTGGCGCGGCGGGCGTTGCTGCGCGCCGGTCACGAGCTGGCAGAGCAAGGCGCGGTGGCGCAAGCGGATGATCTCTTCTTTTTGCACCTGGAGGAATTGGCGGCCCTGGCTGCCGGCGAATCGCGGGATTGGCGCGGTCTGGTGGCTGCCCGCCGCCAGAATCATGCCCGCGAGCAGCGCCGCCGTCAGATTCCGCGTGTGTTGCTCAGCGATGGGCGCGCCTTTTATACGGGCGTTTCGGCCGATACCCCATCGGCCGATGGCGTTATCGTCGGCACACCCGTCTCGCCGGGTATTGTCGAAGGCGTCGTGCGCGTCGTCCTCAGCCCGCACGGCGCGCAGCTCCAGCCGGGCGAAATCATGGTCTGTCCCGGCACTGATCCTTCCTGGACGCCCCTATTCCTGGCGGCGGGCGGGCTGGTCATGGAAGTGGGCGGCCTGATGACACACGGCTCGGTGGTGGCGCGAGAATACGGCATTCCGGCCGTGGTGGGGGTGGATCAAGCGACCACGCGCCTGCGCACGGGCCGGCGCGTGCGGGTGGACGGCGCGCTGGGGCGTATTGAGTGGCTGGACGAAGCGCCCGCCCCCTAGTGGATTTTGCTGCGCGTCAGGCTCGGCAGGGGAGGGGAATTCGGCCGAAATTCTTTTCCTATAATAGTAGCCCTATTCGCGCCGGGCATGGCGCGCATCACCTTGCCGATTGCGGGCGGGGAGGGTGGATTTTCGGCCGAAACACCTCGCGCGGAATACCTCATCCGGCGCAATCCGCCAACAGAAGACCCTCGTTTGCGCGCTAACTTAATAGTATAATAATGTTGTGGTTGCTCTGGAATGTGCGAAATGTTCGCTTGTTGGCGACACACGACAGCATGGGCAGGGCGTCTATATGACTTATTGCGACCGTTTTTTGCGCTATTGCGCTTGCGTTACCCGAGGGATGCGCTTAGGCCGTCCCTAAAGCTGTGTTAGACTGTGGGAGCTCTAACCAAACCTGTCAGCCTGCCCCAATAGAGAGGCAATTACTCCCACCAGAACTTTAACAATTGAGCCGACCCCGCCGCGGTGACGCCCTCAGTTGGAGAATCCTTGCTGCCGATGTAGGGCAAGAAGCTTCTGACGGTCTTTTCACCCCGGAGACAGCTCGATTGAGCCGTTGTTAAGGTACATACGAGCCCGGCTAATGACTGATGGGCTCGATTTTGTTTGACAAAAATTCAGTCACGAGAAACCATGAGGTTGAAAGGACCCCCGCCATGAACAATCGCCAACCCCTGTTCAAGTTTTTCTCGGTCGTGATGGTTGTGGCCATGCTGCTGCCCAATGTGGCGCTGGCAGTCGGGCTGCCACCCTTGACGTCTGACCAGATAGCCTCCGATCGACCATCGGCGGCCGACCCACAACTCCAATCTTTGTTTGCGGATCGACAAATCTCGGAGGAAACGGCCGCCACGCCGACGACCTCCAGAGCCATACCGGGTGCGAAGTCGCCACCTGTGAGCGCCGCCGCCCCCACTGCTCCAGTGGGTCGCCTGCTCTTTGCGCCGGCCATTGACCTGGATGGCAACCCTGCCAGCAACCCACCCGACGCCGGGCGCGTGCCGGTGGTGGATTTGCTGGGGCAGTTGGGCGGCATTGTCAAGCTGGCCGTCCAATTGGAACCGGATAGCGCCGAGACAGAGCCATTGCATGTGCCGGTGACGTTCCGCCTGTGGAGCAAAACTGGTTTCGAATTTGAGCAGACGGTGGAAAGCGACGTATGGGGCGCAGCCAGTGTGCAACTGCCCATTAAGGATATTTCGGCCGAATATGCTTATCAAGCCGGCGCGCCCGGTTACGCTCAGACCGAAGTCCGCTATTTCCGCTTTGACTCGTCCCAAGTCAGCATCCGTTTCCATGCCGATGGGGCCAGCCTGGCCTATACCCAAGGGGCCGAGGGTTGGACAACCTTTACCGTAACGTCCGCTCTGCCTATCGTTGCTGAGCGCGACCAAATCCTGCTCACCCTCTACCGCCGGCCATTGGCCGACACGCTGGCCGATCTCAACGCGGATTTGAGCGGATATTTGCCCGCCGAGAGCGACACCGTCGCCGACGCCTCTCTGTTCCCCATGCCCGAAGTTGTCATGCGCGTGATAGACCCCTACACGGCCAGGGCTGAGGTGCAACTGCCCGCCGGCGACTATGGCGCGGTCGCCTCAATCGAAATTGATAGCGATACCCTGGAATATCTCACTTCCGATGCCGTTCGGGTGACTGTCGCCGCTTCTCCCTTCCCGGCCGCTAACTCTGGCGAGGTGAGGGAAGCCGCCTGGCTCTCCGATGTAGACTACGAGCCGGGCAAGACCCTGGCTTTGTATGAGGGTGTGCCGGGGCGCGCTGCCTTCGGTATGGTTGACAGCGCTCAATTGCCGCCCATCAAGCAAGACCTGGAGGGACAGACTCAACTCGTCAACGTCTGGCGCACCGGGCCATTTGAGTACAAAGAAGAAACCTACAATGTAGAGGTTGAAACCCACGTAGACGACGGCAAGAAGATCGTCACGCTCAGCGATTTCAATTACGACCCCATCACCCAACATTACGAATTGGCGATTAAATCCCTGCACGAAGACGTGATCACGGACACGCTGACAGTGGACGTTATGGGGCCGGGTGGGGTGGTCATTTTACATGAAGTCACGCCGGTCGTCTTGCGACCGGACGAGATTCTCCACCACACCATTGAAGTTCCGGCCGAGTTGGGCAAACCGCAGGGTATTCGTGTTCACCTGGCTGACCCGCTGATAGAGGACTTCCGCGCCATTGCCGACGCTTTCCAGCGCGTTTATGAAATCTTCTCCGTCAAAGGCTTTGCCCGGCTCTACCTGCGCCTTTTCGCCGAAGTCTTTCGTCAGCGGCTCATCGAGATCAAGTTTGCGCAAGGGCAACCGGTAGAAGTCAAAACCGACTTCCTGGACGAACTCATGCGCGACCCCTGGACGGCTCTCATTCGTTTGGCTGAAGGCGCTCTGGGTAGCGTTAGCCTGTTCCGCATTAGTTGGCGTGACATTTGGGACCTGGTTGTCAACGGCAATATGGAAGCCGTAGATAAGCTTTTGGGGGTTCTCTCCATTGATCTGGGAGGTTTGGGCGTGGAAGGCGGCGGCGAGGTTGGCCTAACTCTTTCGGCCGATACCGGCGACTGTCCGAATGACGCTGACCGTCAGGCTCTCGAACAGAAGCTCAAAGATATTGCCTATCGCCTGAATGCGCAGGTGGCGGGCGACGCAGTGAATGCCACTTTCCCCTTCCGTAGCACCCGCATTCCCATTTACCCACCGTTAGCCTTGACCGGCCTGGTGCTGCGCTTGCGCATCGGCGCTGAAATTGACGCCCAGGGCTTATCCATGACCATTTCCGGCTTTGCCAGTTTGGGAGCTGAGTCGCGTCTCGGCATTGCACTGGACTTCGGCCTGGTTTCCATCATTCGCGACCTGATCGCCCGAGTGCGCGGCGGCGGCTCAGCCCTGGATGACCCCCGTCTGAAGACGGTGGGCTGGTTCGCTGTGGCCCAAATTCTCCGCAAAGTCGTCACCGGCGTCATGAAATGGGTGGACATTTATAAAATCATAGATGACATTATGAATGTCCAGATTCCCAATGGTAACTGCGATCCTGAACCGCCCGATCCCCGGCCGCCGGATGATCGCCAGGATGTGTGGCAAGGTGTGGATAGTTACTATGCCGGCGAAACTTACACAGAAACACAAAGCAACTTAAACCGGCTCATCCAGAAGGCCCGGGAGCAGGGGTTATCCCGCGCCGAAACCTTCCTGACCTTTCAATTGCGCCAGGAAGAGATGGCCCAGCTCCTGGATGACACAGCCGGTTATACGGACTATCTCTCGCGGACAGCCGAGATCATGGTGGAGGCCGATTATGATGTTCTAAACATCCTGACCGGCACTATCCCCATCTCTCCCACACAAACCCTGACCGACGCGGTGACCATCCGGTTGCAACAAGCCCACGACGATCTCAACACATTACCCTATGTGGTCACTCAGCGCGGGCTAGAGGATGCGGTGGCGATCGCCGATCGGGATTACCAGGCGTTGTTGGGGCAAGAATTGGCCTTGCAGCATGAGCTGCGGGAGCTATTTACCCTGAATGTCGTGGGGGTTGTCACTTCCGGCTTCGCCGACTCCACATTATCAGCTCTGGCGGCCATGGGCCTGCCGGCGCAATTGGTCAGCCTGTGGCCTAGCGATGGCGAATACCTGGACCTGCCCGCGCCGTATCTTTCGCCCAATTTGGCCCCGCGTGTGATGGTTGTGCCCTCCGGCGGTTTGCATTCCATTGCCAACTCGCCGGGCGCGCAAGATTGGTTGAATGAGTATGTCAGCGGCGGCGGTTTGCTCATCGTTTTCACCCAGGCCTTCGGGGCAGACTGGGTGGCTCTGCCCGGCGGTGAAGTGGCCGGCGTGGGCTATGAAGAAGACCAGCGCTGGCAGCATGGCACGGTGGAAGCCGGCCAACCCTCCGACTGGTTAGTCTGGATGGGTATTGCTAAGCCCGACGTGCAAATAGATGGCGCCTTCACGGCCTGGCCGGCGAATGCCAATGTTCTACTCAAGCGCACTTTCGGCCGATACGCCGGCTCACCTGTTATGCTTGAATACCCCTATGGCGCAGGCACAGTCTTGGCCACCACCGCCTATGGCGATTGGGCTTGGGGCACTAACTTCTGGTGGGGCGATGATGCTCGCCTGACCCACTCCATCCTCATCCGCGGCTACCTGCTTTCCAAGGGCGAGGATGTCAGCGACGTCTTTGCCGGCAACCCGGCCAGCACAGTCAACGTCTCTTTCCCGCTTAACAATTCAGCCGCTGCCACCGCCACTTCCGCCCGTCTGGAAATCCCCCTGGTGTGGGGCAGTGGTTCTGGCAGTTCGGTGACTACCGTCCCCCTAGATCTGGGGTCTGGTCAGACAACCAACATCACCGCCTCGATTCCCACCCCGCCGGTGAGCCGTAACGTCCATGATTGGACGCAGGTCGGTCTCTACCGGGTTAAGGTGACGGTGACTACCAGCAACCGCGGCGCCTACACGGTTTGGGGGCCGTTTGTCTACGTGCGCTCCCCTGTCATCCCGCCGGCTCTCTCCGGCAACTTACAGGTAGCTCAGACGCCGGTCAGTCTCTACGGCACGGGCATCGTCACCGCCACCATCCAGAACTTTACCGGCATCGCCCACACAGCCGTTATCAGCGATCTTGGCGGCGTACCGACCGACCCGGTTACCCTCACGGTTCCAGCGCATGGCACAGCCTCTTACGCCTATAGCCTGTTCATGGACAGCAGCAAAGCGGTTAGCGCGGGCTTTTACGACGCGGATACAGGCAAGCTCGTCGGCCGATCCAGCACTGTGGTGGGCATCGCCTATCCGAACCTCGCCGCCAGCCCGACCATTCCGGCCGCCTTCTATGACGGCGTTAGCCTGCCTTTCCTGATCACAAACAAAGCCTCGCAAGGGGCAGCCCTGGCCGCCTCGCTCGCTGTAACCATGACGGCGCCTTCTGGGGCAGTGATCTGGACAGACAGCCAGACCTTCCCAACAATCCCTGCCGGGGAAAAAGTGACACACAACGTCACCTTCTCTGGCGTCATTGACGAGTTGGGCACATATCAGTTGTTGTATCGAGTGGATGACGGCCGTGGTCTGTCGCGCCAGAGCTATGTGCCCGTACCGTCGCGGCTGGCTCTGTCGGCCGTGCTCGACCGGGACTCCTATCGCATTCGTGAAACGGGCGAACTGGTGGTGACGATTGACAACACCGGTCAATTTGAACTGGCGCCCACCATCATCATCTCGGCAACCGATCTGGTGTTGACTGATTCCCAACCGCTGGTGCTGGCCGTCGGTGATGGCCGAACCTTCACCTATCCTTTCACCGTACCCGATACCTTGCTTGATGGCTCGCACGATGTGAACGTGAGCTATCAATTGGGCGCGGAGACCCATAGCTTGCCCCTCAAGCTGGTGATTCCTACCTCGCAGGTGGGCATTAGCCTGGACAACGTGAGCTATGCAGCCGGCGACACGGTGATCGCGCCGCTCACAAATGTGGGCGGCGTGGACGCGCCGGTGAACGCGACTTTGCAACTGGTTGACAGCCAGGGTTTGCAGCTCGCCACCGCGCTTCAGACGCCTGTTATCCCGGCCGGCGGCAACGGCCAGCTAGACTTGACCATTCCGGGCAATGTGACCGGCGGCGCGTATCGCCTGTTGATAACCGGCCAGGACTTGCACACCACCCGGCCTTTCTTCCTCTACCGTAATCTGTCTATCACCGGGTTGACAGCCGGACTGGTTGTGGAAACTGATCGGCCGTCTTACTTCACTGACGAATTGGTGCAGGCGATGGCAAGCATCAACCTTTTAACCGGCGAAATAGCCGACGGTTCACTGGAATTGCGCATCTGCTCCGAGGTCAACCCAGAGGTGCGTTCGAGTCAGGCTGACACGCAACCTCCCGACTACGAGTATGAAACGAACTACGATTCGGCCGAAATTCCACTGGCCTGGGAAGACATCACCCAATACGGCATCATCGTGGCCGAAGGCGACGATACCTTCACCCAGGTTGAACTGGGTTTCCCCTTCCAATTCTATGGCGTGACCTATACGACCATGTTTGTGGGGTCCAATGGGTACATCACTTTTGATCAGGGCTACTCTGGCTCATTCAACGAGGCTATCCCCTCGCCAAACACCCCCAACAACGCCATCTATGCCCTGTGGGACAACCTGATCCCCATCGGCGGCGCGAATGGTCAGGTGTACGCCAAGCGTATGGATAGTGAACGCTATATCGTCCAATGGCAAGGTGTCTTGCATGCTGACGACTCCTGTTGCCCAGATGTATCCGCCGGCCTGGGGCCGGAAGCCTCTATTGCCATCACCGATACCGGCCCGCTGACCTCTACTTTCCAGGTTATTCTGGATGGCACAGATGATAGCATCGTCTTGCAATACCTGGACGTAGGCAAGCCCTATAGCGCGACGGTCGGCGTGGAAAACAGCTTGGGCAACGCAGCCACCCAACTGAGCTTCAATGAGACCGGCGTCATAACCGATGGCGTGGCCTTTGAATTGAACGCCGCCGTGCAAATGGTTACGGTCACCACCTATGTGGAAGAGCCGACTATCTTCGATTGGATAGAAATCGGCCCGGGTGGCAGCTATACCAGCACCATTGTGGCTCAGGGTGATGACACCTTCGATGTGATAGACTTGCCCTTCACGTTTGAGTTCTATGGCATCCCCTACACTCAGATGAAGGCAGACTCGAACGGCTATATCAGCTTCAACCCGTATGATGGCTCCTACTACAGTAACACCGCTATCCCGACCCCATACACACCTAACAACGCTGTCTACGCCTTGTGGACGGATCTCTACCCGATCGGAGGTGGGTATGGCAATGTCTACACGGCTCAGATAGATGCCACTCGCTATGTCATTCAGTGGAACAATGTGACCCACTGTTGCGGTCTGGGTACACCCGAAACGTTCCAGATCATCCTGGATAGCTCAGACAACAGCGTCACGCTGCAATACCTGGATGTGACCGAGGCGGACTTTGCCACGGTTGGCCTGGAGGACGCCTTTGGCACAGACGCCACCCAGTTAGCCTACTACGACCCGGGCGTCATCTACGATGGTTATGCGACTCGGCTGGTACGTCGGGAGGTTCAGGTACCGCAGGTTAGCTATACGGCGACACCCGCTGCTCTGGCTTGGGAAGACATTTCGGCCGATAGCGGCATTCGCACCGTTGCTTCCGGCTATGTCACCAACGAATTGGTGAATTTGGGTTTCACGTTCACCTTCTACGATGTCACCCACACCCAGGCTTTCGTTCACTCTAATGGCTATGTCAGCTTCGGTCAGGGATATTACGAGTATGGTAACAACAGCAACATTCCTAACACGCCGGAGCCTAACAACGCCATCTATGGCTTGTGGGATTTCCTCTATCCGGCAGGCAACGAGTATGGTCAGATTTACGCCGGTCAGGTTGCTCCCAACCGGTATATCATTCAATACCAGAATGTGGCTCACTGCTGCTATATCGGCGATCCCGAAACCTTCCAGATTATCCTGAACGGCTCGGACAACACCATCACCCTGAACTACCTGGATGTTTCTTATGTAGGTGGGGCAACCGTAGGTGTAGAGAATGCCGGTGGTACACGAGCCACCAAGGTCTCCTATAATCAGTCAGACGTGATCGTGGATGGCTACGCCACCCGCCTGTCTCCGGTACAAGTGCCCGTGCCGACGGGCGACTCCATCGTCAGCCCCAATTACATTGCCCACACCATCCCGGCCGGCGGCAATGCCGTTGAACCGCGTCTGGATGTGATTTTGGGGACGCAGGCGGTCGAGCGCGCCGATGTGCTCATCCTCTTCGACCTGAGCGGTAGCATGGGCAGCGTTCTCAATACAGCCAAAACCAACGCTGTCTCGATTATGAACAACATACGCGCCTTCGTGCCCGACAGCGCGTTTGCTGCCGCCTCGTTCGTAGACTACCCCTTCTGCTATAACTACGCCGGCTACAGCTCTTGTTATGGCAGCGGCGGAGACTATGCCTACCAGTTGAATCAGGATGTCACCGCGAATATCAGCGCCGTCAATACGGCTATCAACGCCATGAGTTTGCATTATGGCAACGACTATCCCGAAGATTACTCACGCGCCATCTACGAAACCCAGTTCGCCACCTGGCGAGACGGAGCCAAGCGCATTGTCATTATTTTTGGTGATGCGCCCGGCCACGACACCAACTTTGGTGGCCGTAACTACGGTGTAGACCCTGGCCGTGATAATATTGCCGGCACGGCTGACGACCTCAACTTTGAGACCGTTGTGCAGCAATTGGCCGATGCCGGTATCACTATCATGCCCGTCCATTCAGCTTTTGACACGGACGGCATCATCAGCTTCGAGTATATGGCTTCCCAAACCGGCGGCACGGCCTACGTGCTAGGTAGTGTCGGTAACCTGCCGGAGTTGGTGGCCACAGCCGTTGCCGAAGCCACCTCCCATGTCAACCGAATGAGCCTGCGCCTGGCTGCGCCGTATGAAACCTGGCTGGGCTACACGCCGCCGGAAATTCTAGACGTGGATGCCGGCGAACTGGCGACCTTCCAGCCACTGACTTTCACTGTGCCCCCCGGCACGGCGCCTGGCCTGTATGAATTCGACCTGATAGTGGATGGCGACGGGGCGGCGATTGCCACTGTACCTACTACCATTCTGGTCACCAAGTTGGAAGCGTGTGGCTATACCCTGTGGGAAACCACGGTTCCGGTGACGGCCACAACCAATTTCAACTTCGACGAATTGACCGGGCCGTTCAATATCACCGGCCGCCTACTTCTGGATGGCAAGCTTTATACCAATGCCGACCAGTTGGTGGCGGAGGATCAATATCCCTTCTACCTCTATGACCGCACGACAGCCCTTACGCTGGAGAGCGAACGCGAGGTTTACCGGCCGGGCCAGACTATCAACGTCTCTGGCGTGGTGACAAACACGGCTGCTCTTTCGGCTACCTTCGTGCTCAATTTGAGCGATGGCGCCAATACACTCCTGGCGCAGACAGTAACCCTGTTCCCAGACGAGAGCTATCCTTACAGCGCCGCCTTCCTGGCTACGGAGAGTGTTACGCTGACGGCGACAGCCCAAGAAGCCACGGCCGGACTGGTGCTGGTTGTGGACGATCCGGCTGTCGAGGCTGAGTTGATTGCTCCCGCTGTCGCCGGCCGCAGTCCTTTCAGCGTCACCCTGGTTGTGACGAATACCGGTATCGTAACCGCGGCGGTAGACCTGACTCTGGCCGGTGTGACCGGTCCTTCGGCCGTATTGGAACCGGGCCAGGTCGCCTTGATGAATACTAGCCTGACCATTGACGCCGACACCAGCGTGAGCGCCAATATTGGCGGGGATGTGCCCATTGCGTTGTCAAAATTGGTGCTAGAGGGTGAGTATGCCGCCCTCGATCTGATGGCCCCCGCCACCGACGTGGCCGGACTGGTGGAAGTGCCCTATACCATCAGCGGCACAGGCCTGCTGGCTACTAGCGGGGTGTTGGAGGTTCAGCTAGACGGCGCATCGGCTGCCAGCCTGCCCTTTACGGTTCTGGCCGGTGAAACCCTAGGCGGCGCTGTGTTGTTGGACATTGTCGCCGGCGCGCACACGGTCAGCGGGCAACTGATTCACGGCACAGGCGCGTTGTTGGATGACGACAGTCAGGCCGTGGAATTGCTGGGCTTGGCCGAGCCGGCCGAGCCGGTTATCACTCTCAACAACATCACGCTATCACCGACGCCGGTGGCGGCCGGCGGTTCGCTCAATGTCACGCTTGATCTGGCCAATGACGGCGCGGCAGGCCCGGTCATCGTCGGCCTCCAGCTCTTCGACCCGGAACAGCAATACGTTATCTCGCCGGAGAGCTATGGCGAGAGCAGCTTTACCTTTGCCGTGCCCGTCCCGGGCGATATGCCTGCCGACGAATATTTCGGCCAGGTGATAGTAGACGGCCAAGTCTTCCCGTTCACCGCTCAGGTTGTTGGCCTGGATGTGGAGATGAGTTTGAGTTTGGACAAGTTGGCTTATGTGGCCGGTGAGCAGGCTAACCTGACGGTTACCCTGACCGACCGCGCGGGCGTAACGGCTGACTATCTGATTATGCCGCGCTATATAACGGCTGAGGATTACTACACGGTCACTGTGCCCGCGAACGGCGCGGCTCAATATGTCTTTAGCTTCACGGCTATCGAACCAGCCCGCGTGAATGTCTTCCTGGCTAACGTGGGCGCCGCGCCCGCCTATGATCGGACGGTGCTAACCCTTGACAGCTTACAAGTCAATGTCATTGACCCGGCTCAGGGGGTAAGCCTGACTTTTGATCAGCAGGTTTACGATGCCGGCGACACGATCAACATGACGGTCAATGTAACCGAAGGATCGGCCGAAACGGTGTTTGTTATGGGGCCGATGGAACTGCGCTTCCAGGAAGACGGCTTCGTCTTTTGGGGCGCGCCGGTAGATGATGGCTTCGGCTTCGTGGTAACCACCACTCAAACACTTAGCTACACCTTGCCGGCCGACATGCGCGAAGGACACTACACCTTCGTTGTTCTCATTGACGGCCAGTCCTACGAATATCCGGTGGACGTGCGCGGCTACAAGGTGACCACGCGGCATATGACGTTGGATCAGAGTCGTTACGCCGATGGCGATGAGATCAAAGCCACCGCCGAATTCTGGAACGAAAAGGAAGAGGCTATCTACGGGATGCAGTTGACGGCCTGGGTCTTCACGCCGGATGAAAGCCAGGTGTTGGAGCTTGTACCGACCGTTAGCCGAACCGTGGACCTGCTGCCTGGTCTAAATGTCTTTGAGATCGGTGGCGTCCTGGACACTCCGGCCGTTGGCCCACACCGCCTCTTGGTTAACGTTGGCCCAGCCGGCGCAGGTTGGCGTATTGCCGGCGCTTCTACCCAGTTCGATGTGGGTTGGGCGCACCTGGTCGAGCTAACTACCGACAAGGGCAATTACATCCCAAGTGAGGTAGGCAGCGGCCGCCTGGATGTCTATGGCTACGGGCCAGCCCGTCTGGTTGTCACGGCCACCAATGGCTCAACCGTGTTTGACGAACAGGTCGATCTGACTGGTTTCCAGACTTTCACCTTTGCCATTCCCACGGATGCTATCGGCGATTACCTGCTTGTGGCGCAGAGCGTTGACCAGGCTGGCGACATAGACCAACTGATCCGCGCGTATGCTGTGCCGGCGGCGCCCGACCTTGATCCACCCCAATTGATAGTGACCTACCCTAACACTTATACGGTCATCACCTCCGCCACAGTCACAACAACCATCACAGTCAGCGGTGAGGTGGCTGACGCCAGCGAAACGAGCGTCATTGTCAACGGCCAGGTGGTCACTCCGGCGGCAGGGCTCTTTAGCGCATCGCTTGATTTGCGGCAGGGTCTCAACATCGTGGTTGTAACGGCTGTGGACGCAGCCGGCAACACCACCTTTGCCGATAGTGTGTCGGTTTATGTGATGCCCACCCGCGGCGTCGCCCTGACGGCTGACCGCGCGGATGGAGAGGTTGGCGACCTGGTTACCTTCACTTTTGTCCTGACAGCCAGCGCGACGCTGAGTAATGTGCAGGCTATTCAATCCTTGCCCTTCGATCTGGTGACGGACATCAGCGTGTCAACTAGCGTTGGCGAGGCCTCTATTGTACCGACGGACACGTCGAACGATGTGTACTGGAGAGGGGATGTGCCTGGCGGACAGCCGATTGTGGTAAGCATTACCGGCACGCTGGCAAAGGCGGGCACACTGGTGCAAACCACTCGCGCCAACTGGGGTTGGGGCTTTAATGACGATAGTGAGTTGGTGAGTGTGATTATCACGCCCCCGGAGAATGGCAACAACGCGCCAGTGGCCGCGAACGACAGCGCCAGCACCACCGAAAGCGCCGCTGTGACCATCAACGTGCTGGCAAACGACAGCGACGCCGACAACGACCCGCTGAGCGTCATCCAGACGACGACGCCGGCGCACGGGACGGTCGTCATCAACCCGGATAGCAGCCTCACCTACACCCCCGCCGCCGATTTCGTGGGCGTGGATAGCTTCAACTACACCATCAGCGACGGGCAAGGCGGCACGGCCACGGCCAACGTGACGGTGACGGTCGCCAATGTCGCTCCGGTGGTCAATATCGGCCCGGATGTCATTATCTATGAAGGGCAACGACTCCTGGTCAACGGCAGTTTCAGCGACCCCGGCGCGAATGTGTGGACTGGGACGGTGAATTACGGCGACGGGACGGGGACGCAGCCGCTGGCGTTGCGTCCGGACAAGAGCTTTGAGCTGAACCATGTGTATCCTGCGATCGGCCGATTCACTATCACCGCCACCATCAGCGACAATCACGGCGGCGTCGGCTCCGATGCCCTACAGGTGACGGTCGTACATGGCTTCGCCCAGTTCTGCATCCACGCCTTCACCATCGAGACCGACATTCAGGACGGGAGCGTGGTGGACTGCAACATCGGCAGCTGGAAAAAGCTGCAGGTGCGGCAAGGGGCGGTAGTCAACGGTTATGTCTTCAGCCTCAACAATCGGGTGGTCATGGGGTATGACGCCCGCGTCCAGGGCAGCGTCACCGCCGCCGCGCTGGTGGAAATCTACGACCGGGGCGTGGTGGGCGGCAGCGTCGCCTCCGGGGCGGACATCGCCTTGCGGCCGAACAGTCTGGTGGTGGGCAACGCCACCGCCACGGGTCGAGTGACCCTGGGCAGCGGCGCGGTGGTCAACGGCGTCATCACGCAAGGCGCGCCGCCGCCGGTCATGCCGCCAGTGACGCTGGTGCAGGTGACGGTGGTCGCCGGGGTGACCGATATCACGGTGCCCAACTACACCACATACACCTTGCCGCCGGGGTCATACAAGAAGCTGGTGGTGGGCGAGGGGGCCACGCTGAACTTGCAGTCCGGCCAGTACAGTTTTGAGCAGATTCTGCTGAACAAGTTCGCCGTGCTCAATATGGACCTGTCCGGCGGCAATCATCGCCTGCTGGTGGACTCGCAGAAGAATATTGATCTGAAGAACGGCGTGCGTATGCTCACCAACGGGGCGGCGAACCAGATTCTCTTCCGCTCGCAGTCGGGGCATGTAGTCCTGCTCAGCGGCGGCGTGTATGTAGGAACGTTCCTGAGCCCGCTGGCGACGCTGGAGTTGCATGAGGATTCGACGCTGACCGGGGCGTTGTACGGGCGCGACATCTTTGTCAAGCCCCGGGTGCATGTGACCGGCGCGCCGGCTGTGGACTTGCTGATTGGCCTGTATGTGCCGTGAGAGAAGATGCGCGTGAGGGCGATTTAGACAACGCGCAGCCATAGGATGGAGAAGGGGGATTCGGCGGCCGAATCCCCCTTTTTGCAGATGAACCGGCACCCCCATGACGGCCATTAGCCGTTTCTTGAGGTTGGCGGGTGTGGGATGAGGATTCGGCCGAAAATCCCCTCCCACCACAGCGGCCGGATTTATTGGAAAAAGGGCGGCCCGAAAATTGACCTGCTGGGGCGTTTGCAGTCTGCAGGGAGCAATGAGAAGTCCGTAGTGCTAGGTACACTCCCGGTAACTGCGGTTGCGCGGAATGTGTCAAGGGTTTGATTCTGTTGGCGAAATCAGTATGGGTTTGGTGATAGAATGAGGTGTCGGATGTGCTGACCATGAACAAAGGAGCCACCAATGTTACAAACACATGGATTGGGGGAAATCCCGCCACAAACCAAAGCGATCGCCAAAGCCGCATTTCCGAAAGGTAGCCTGGTCATGATTCTGCGGGACGAGCTAGGCGTTGTGTATGCCGATGAGCAGTTTCGTGACTTGTTTCCTGAGCGAGGCCAACCTGCCGAATCTCCCGCACGGTTGGCGCTCGTGATCATCCTGCAATTTGTCGAAGGATTGACTGATCGGCAAGCGGCTGATGCTGTTCGTGGTCGGCTTGACTGGAAGTATGCATTAGGACTCGAACTGACCGATCCTGGCTTCGACTACTCCATCTTGAGCGAATTTCGGACTCGGTTAATCGCCGGTGCGGCAGAAGAACGATTGCTGTCTGCTTTGGTGACCGTGTTCAAAGAGCGTGGTCTACTCAAAGCCGGTGGTCGACAGCGTACCGATTCGACGCACGTATTGGCGGCGATCCGCCAACTCAATCGATACGAATTGGTTGGAGAATGCATGCGCAACACCCTGAATCAATTAGCGCAAATTGCACCCGAGTGGTTACTCGGTGTAGCCTCGATAGGCTGGCATGAGCGCTATGGTCGTCGCTTCGATTCGTTCCATCTGCCCAATTCAAGGGAGAAACGTCAAGCACTGGCACAACAAATTGGTGCGGATGGTTACTGGCTCATGGCGCATACATTTGCGCTAGACGCACCGGCATCAGTTCGTTCTTTGCCCTGTATCGAGGTACTGCGCCAAATTTGGGTACAGCAATACTGCATGGCGGCCACAGGCTCCGAAATACGGCTGTGTATGCGCGATAGTGGCGATTTGCCTCCTGCTGAAAAACGGATTCATTCACCTTACGATGTCGACGCCCGCTACGCCCGGCATAATGACATCGAGTGGGTAGGTTACCGAACACATCTGACCGAAACCTGTGACGTTGATACTCCCATTCACCTGATTACGCAGGTCGAGACAGTGCTGGCGCCGATCCAAGATGTACAAGTCACCGAAACCATTCATGCTGACCTGACTCAGCAAGATCTGAAACCCAAAGAGCACTTTGTCGATGCGGCTTATGTTTCGGCCAATCTCCTCGCCAAGGCTACACACGAGGATGGCATTGAACTGATCGGCCCGGTGACCAAGCTTCAGGACGTCTCCTGGCAGGCGAAAGAACGGACCGGCTATGATCTATCTCGGTTTAATATCGACTGGAACGCCAAAGTCGCGATTTGTCCGCAAGACCAGTCATCGATCAAGTGGGTCGACAACTGCAAGGATAGCACGGGTAACGCCGTGATTCATGTCACATTTGCGACCGCGACCTGCGCCACGTGTTCCGCACGATCTGCCTGTACACGGAGCCAACATGGGGGTAGAACCATGCAATTGCGTCCGCAGGAACAGCATGAAACTCTTCAGAAGGCGCGAGCAGAACAAATCACGAGCGATTTTAAGAGCAGGTACAGATCACGATTAGGGATCGAGGGCACCATTTCTCAAGCTGTCCGCGCTTTCGAACTTCGTGAAACACGGTATCTGGGCTTGGCCAAAACACACTTGCAAGCCGTGGCATTGGCCGCGGCGATTGATCTATGCCGCTTCTGGGACTATCTCCATGTCACTGGGTTGGGTCAGGTCAAGATTTCGCCGTTTGCTGCCCTGACGGCGTGAGCATTTCGCCAACAGAATCAGGGTTTTGAGACACTTTCCAAGAGAAATTAGTGAACAATACCCTCGGTAGCGTCCTCTTGTCCACTGGCTTAGGAGGGTTAATCCAAACGGCAGTGGGTAAAGCGGGCGGAACCGGTTGACCCTAGATAAAGCGCTCCGGGTGTTGGGCATAAGCGGTTTGCAAAACCTGTTGCCGTTGTTGCTGATGCTTCTCGGCTTGGCCGTGATGCACAATACTGGGGGTCAGCAAACCCAAACCCGTGTGACGATGTTGCTGATTATACCAATGGAAGAAGGCTTGGGCCCAGGCGCGCGCATCGACCAGAGAACCGAAACGGTCAGGATAATCAGGCCGGTACTTGACGGTCTTGAATTGGGCCTCGGAAAAGGGATTGTCGTTGGCCGTGTAAGGCCGAGAGTGTGACTGAGCCACGCCTAAGTCGGTCAGCAACAAGGCCAAAGACTTGGCGGTCATAGGGCCTCCACGGTCAGCGTGGATGGTCAGTTGGTCAGGTTGGATGTCTTGTTTGAGACAACTTTCGGCCATCAGGTCTTCGGCCAGGTAAGCGGCTTCACGTTCGGCCACCAGCCAGCCGACGACATAGCGACTGAAAACATCTAGCAGGACGTAGAGCGCGAAAGAGTGTCCCTTGAGCGGCCCGCGCAGTTTGGTGATGTCCCAGGCCCAGAGTTGGTTGGGCGCGGTGGCCAGAAGTTCTGGTTTGGCATAGGCTGGGTGTGCCCGTTGCCGACGCCGCTCGCGCAGTTCCCCGTCGTGGCGCAGGAGCCGGTACATGGTGGAGATAGAACAGTGATAGACCCCCTCATCTAGAAGTGTGCGGCCCGGCCCCTATCGCCATTTCACCATCCACGAACCCCACATTCCGCACTAGGTCTCGAGTAAATAGCAGTTTTGCACGGTGGCGTTAAACAAGCGCAATATCTTCAGTCTAACTGGTGTCAGATTCAGCACCTGGCGAGTGATTATCTCTGGCCC
>JAYRVN010000452.1:0-5051 GCA_041918535.1 Chloroflexota bacterium | reverse complement strand
GCGGGCGGCCAGGCGCCTAGAT
Source organism: Chloroflexota bacterium (assembly GCA_041918535.1). Taxonomy (GTDB): domain Bacteria; phylum Chloroflexota; class Anaerolineae; order Promineifilales; family Promineifilaceae; genus DAOTXO01. The sequence continues at coordinate 5,029 of JAYRVN010000452.1, read as the reverse complement.
CAACCGGTTCGGTAGGCGGATTGGTGATGTTCGGGGGGCAAGGAACCGACTGACCGGTGTCGTCATTGACGGCTTCTATCGTCGGCACCGGGACGCCCCCATTCTGGTAGCCGTAATCAGCCCGATAAACGCGCAGCATGAGGGTGGCGATGTCGCTATCGGCCGAAATGACCAATGTATTCGGCTGTCCTATGCGCGGACTGTCGAAAGGCACTAACCAGGCTATGTAAGTGCGGTTCGTCAGGCGCCGATTGACACCCGGCAAATAGGGATTGACACTGCCGGCGGCCGGCACAATATCCACATCGCGCAACGAATTGTCGGCGCTACCCTGATTCAAATTGGGGTAGAAGTGCAAACTGGTGTTGCGCGCGTAGGGGAACTGGCCGGTAATACGAAAGGCCACATTGTGGGCGCTAGGCGCGGTGGCGTCATAGCGCCACGACCAATACACCGCGTTGGTTTCGGGGAAGTAGGGCGCCTCGGCGCTCTGCGGCGGGCCCCAAAAGGCTGTGCAATCATTTTGCACATAAGCCTCGCTGCTGTTGGCGGCTTGCGTCGGCTTCCAGGCCAGGCCCAGGCCCGCCAGGACCAACACCGCCAGACTAGAAAACAACCTCCAGAATGACTGCTGTCTCCATTGAATCATGTGCTTGCTCCTCAACAATAATTTTAGAATGGGGTATTTTAGCAGATTAGATAAGTTTTACCGCGATCTGGGGGGCAAAACTAAAGAGAAACCGCCTGTCGGGTTACCTGTTTAGGCGACGAGGCAGGCGGTTTATGATTCGGCCGAATGTGTTTGCCGTGTGCGCGGCGGCGTCACCTTTCTCTTTACGGCGCAGGCATGCCGCAAGTGCTCCCGCCCATGAACGTGGTGATGGAACAGTATTTGCCGACCGGGGCGTAAATTCCGATAAAATTCTCGGCGCGCTGTCCGGCCTCGGGTTGGGTGTAGTTATACACGGGCACGCGCGCCACCGATCCGGCGAAGTCGGCTTTGGGCAGCATTTGACGGTAGAAGAGAATGGGGCTCAGGCTATACCAGCCCACATAATTGTAGCCGCGCGCTATGGCCGCATCGCGTATATCGGTGCGGCTGGGCGGGCCGACAACCACATTGTAGTAGCCGCTGCCGGAACGGATGAATTGGTCATCGGCGATACATTCGCTCGATTTCGTGCTGACCTGACTACTCATGCACAATGACATAAAGCGTACCTGTTCTTGGCCCGTAAAAACGGCTTCCGGGTGTTGAAATGTATCCAGGAAGCTAGGGGCATAAAAACGCAGGACCAGAATCTGAGCATACTTGTTAGGCGCGAGGTCCGCTACCAGGTATTGGTTATCATCATTGGGGAAGAAACCGTCTGTGCCTAGATGGTAGAAGCTGACCTCGGGTGCGTCGGCCGGCCAGGTGCTGTAATCTATCGGGACAGAAGGGATTGTGCGCAGCGCCAATGGGCAATTGACAGCTTGACCTGTGTCGTCGTCGAAAGCTTCAATGGTTGGCAAAGGCACGCCGCCATTGTTATAGCCGCTATCCGCGCGGTAGACGCGCAGCATGAGCTTAGACAGACTGCTGCCTGCCGGAAAGGTCAGGGTGTTCGGTTGCGACGCGCGCACACTATCGGCCGGCACCAACCAGATCGTGTACAACCGGTTGGAGTCATGGCGGTTGACGCCGGGTAAGAAAGGGTTGACATTGCCGGCATTAGGCGTGATGTTGATGTCTGATAGGTAGCTAAATGCGCCGTTATTCAGCATCGGGTAGAAATGAAAACTCATGTTGCGGGCATAAGCAAATTGACCGCTAATGCGAAAGGCCGTATTTTGGGCGTTGGGCGCGCTCGCGTCGAAGCGATACGACCAATAAACGGCGTTCAAATCCGGGAAATAACGCCCCTGGTCACTCGTGGGCTCCCCCCAGCCGGCCGTGCAGTCAGCCTGGATGGCGGCGATGCCCGGCTGTTCGGCCGCCTGGACGGGGCCTTGTCCCAGACCAAAGCCAATGAATAGGAGGGTGACTAAACCAATCAGGCGCCCGTTAGGATTTTGAGTACTCCAGCGAAACATCTTCTTAGACTCCCTGAAAAAACGATTTTTAAGGATTTGCCCAGTTTGTGACAATGGTTGGGTGAGCGGGAAAGACAACCTTTGGGTGAACCGACCCCATATTTTCCAAAAGCAAAAAACAAGAAGACGAAATTATAGACAAAGTCTGCCTAAAGAGCTAGGAATTGCGCGCAAATCCAAGTGAGCGGCGAGCGGGATAAGATTGTCTATTTCGGCCGAATCGCGTTATACTTTGGCATTCGTTGCCCGCCGGGCAATGTTAATGGTGCATGTAACCATGCATAATAGAGGAGATGCTAATGATATAACCTGGCTGTGGCGGAAACCTGGGAGGGAAAGTTTTTCGGCTTGAGTGCAGCTCTTATTGGGCCATTCTTAGAAAATGGCCGAGGTGTTTTTCAAAAGGAGAAATAATATGTCGCGTAGATGGTCCATCACCCGCCCCGGTCGGCTAACGTTGCTATTAGCGTCGGCGGCCTTGTTTGTCCTGGCTTTGACGGCCCTCATTCGGCCGATCAACGCCAGCGGCCCTATTGACGTTCAGGGTGCGCAATCCCTGGCGGCTCTGCCTTATTCCCAAAACTTCAACACCCTGGCTAATACCGGGACGCCGGCCTGGACGAACGATAGCACGATTGTCGGCTGGTATTCTAATCGCGTCACTTACATCCCCAGCAACGGCTCAGGCACGGCCGGCGGTCTGTATAGCTTTGGCACAACCGGGGCCACAGAGCGCGCCATCGGCTCGTTGGCGTCCGGTTCTGTTTCGCTGGTGTGTTGGGGCGTGCGCTTTGTCAACGACACCGGCGCTACCGTCACCGGTCTGACTGTCGGCTACATCGGCGAGCAATGGCGCGACGCCAACACCGCTGTGCAGAGGCTCGATTTCTCTTATCGGGTGGCGGCCAGCATCACTGATGTGACTACAGGCACATACACGGATGTCAATAGTCTGGATTTCAACTCGGTCAAGAATCTTAACAGCGGCGCGCTAGACGGCAATGCCGCCGCCAACCGCACCGCTCTCAGCGCGACCGAGGCTTTGAGCATCCCGGCCGGCCAGGAGATTATGTTGCGCTGGTGCGACGCTGACGACACGGGCAGCGATCACGGCCTGGGTGTAGATGATCTGGTCGTTTCTGCCGGCGCCGCGCCGACGCCGACGCCGAGCGCTACCCCCACCGACACCCCTACGCCGACGCCCACCCCAACCCCCACTCCCACGCCTGAACCCGTAGCCGTCGGCGCGTTGGTCATCAACGAGGTGGACTATGATATGCCGGCCACGGACAATGCGGAGTTCATCGAGATTTACAATACAACCGGCAATGCTATTGGCTTGTCGGGTTGTTCACTGGAACTGTTCAATGATATTGTCCTCACGCCATACAAAACCATCCCCCTGTCCGGTTCGCTGGCGAGCCAGGATTACTTTGTGGTTTGCGGCACCAGCGCCAATGTGCCCGGTTGCGACCTGGTGACCACACCGGCCACCGACCTGATCCAGAATGGGCCGAATGACGGGATGCGCCTGGTGTGCAGCGCCGTGGTGATTGACGGAGTTAGCTATGAAGGTAACACCAATCCCGGCAACGAGGGGGGTGTGTCGGCGCCGACGGATAACGCTTCGGCCGATAGCATCTCCCGCTGCCCGAATGGTGTGGACACCAACAACAACGGCAACGACTTCGACCTGTTGCCCATCACCCCCGGCGGCGTCAATAGCTGCTTGCCCGACCTGCTGATGACCAAGAGCGGGCCGGCTAACGCCAATCAGGGCGAAACCTTCGCTTACACCTTGAATGTGAGCAATATCGGCACCGCCAACGCCACCAACACGGCGGTGGCCGACACCTTGCCGGCCGGCGTGACCTTTGTCGGGGCCAATCCCCCGCAGACCGGCGGCCCCAACCCGCTGACCTGGAATCTGGGCACGCTGGCTTATGGCGCGAGTCAAACCCTGGTGGTGACCGTCACCGTTAACACTGCTACTACCGGCGACATCACCAACCTGGCCGTGGCGAGCACGGATGTCGTGGGCGAGAATACCGCCAACAACAGCGCCAACGCCGTCACGCACATCCGCACGCCCGATCTGGTGGTCACCAAGACAGGCCCGGCTTTTGCCAGCCAGGGCGAAACCTTCGCCTACACCGTCGTGGTGGCGAACAACGGCGACGGCGACGCGCCCAATGTGACGTTGTCTGACACCTTACCGGCTAGTGTGACTTTTGTCGCGGCTAGCCCGACGCAAGCCGGCGGCCCTAACCCGCTCACCTGGAATTTCGGCACGCTGGCGCCTTCTGCCCTGCAATCGGTGCAAATTACGGTGACGGCCCCGTTGAGTTCCACGGGCACGATCTTGAATACGGCCTCGGCGGCGACGACCGGCGGCGAGAACACGGCCAACAACAGCGATCAGGCCACTACGGTCGTGTCGGTGAGCTGCGACCTGGCGATCAGCGAGATTATGTATGACCCGAACGGCACGGAGCCGGATTGGGAATGGGTGGAGATTTACAACCGCTCGGCCGTCGATCTGGATTTGTCTAGTTTCATTCTGGATGATGACGACGGGACGGCGCTCGGCGCTTCTAACATCGTTAGCGGCACAGTGCCGGCCGGCGCCAGCGTGGTGCTCTACAATGCGGCGCTGCCGAATGGGGCCTTTGAGGCCGAGTATGGCCCTGGCGATTACATCCCGGTGAGTAACTGGCCCGACCTGCCCAACACCAGCGGCGATCACATCGGCCTCTGGACGGATCACGCGCGTTATAACGGCCGCGATTTTGCCCAGGCCTGCGCCCAGGTGACCTTCCCGGATGCTTCGCCGGCCGGCGCGTCTATTCACCTGACCGACCTGGACAATCAAAGTTCCTGGGCGGCCAGCACGGCCTGCAGCGCGACGCCGACCTACACCGGCTACAACAGCAATAACGCGGGCGGCGCCTTT
>JAYRVN010000451.1:0-15283 GCA_041918535.1 Chloroflexota bacterium | reverse complement strand
TGAATCTGGCCGATCATGACGGGGTCGCTGGCTTCGGTGAAAAAGCCGCCGCCATCGCGGATGAGTTTGGCGGCATGGCTGACGGCGGCCACAACGCTCGGCTCTTCAACCGCCATGGGGATCAGATAATCGCGGCCGTTAATGGTGAAGTTGGCTGCCACGCCCAACGGGAGCGCCAGCGTGCCGATGCTATTCTCGATCATCTGACCGGCTTGTTCGGCCGATAAGCCATTTCCCAACAGCACCCATTCCTCGTCAACCGTCAGATCCGCCCACTTCGCCACAGTCGCCACGCGGTCGTTCAGCGATAATTTATAGAAACCGCTCAAACGCGATGACTTGGCCGACCGCGCCGAGGTGGGGGGGCTGTCTAAGGTGTGCTCTAGCGTAGGAAGCATAACTTCATTCATCCTCTATGTCAGCCTTTGAAAAAAAGGGATACTGACCGGACAATCATCCAGCCACCCCCAAACTATATAGAAGAAATACTCTCAAAAACTATCAGGTCAGAGAATTGAGAGGGATTTGCAGTGCTGGCCGGCGCCGACGCCGGCGGGATAATCAAGCGCCGCCTCAGCCGTTGATGGATTGCCGCCTAAGCGCAAGGCTTGACCAGGCTTCGGACCTCGTGTAGCATATTGGCCTACCGCGAAAAAAAGCGGCAAGCAGATGCCGATCGGAACTCCCCCGGCAGGTTATTGTATGAAACAACAAGTTCCAACCTGGGTTGCGCTTACTCTCGTCATGCTTTTGACAGTTCTGGCTGCCACCGTCATTTTTCTGTTGCAGGGCCGAAACATCCTGCTGCATCGGGCCGATCAGGGCGAGCAAACCCGGTCGGCTTTGGTGACGCAATCGGCCGCCCAAAGCCTGGCGCTGGCGGAAGCCTTGCTTGAGAACGAAAACAGTCAGGCCACCGTTGTGGTGGCGGAAGCGGCGCAGCTAAACATGGCGGATGAATTGGCCGCTTCGCGTAATCAGGTTGCCACAGCCGAGGCTGATTTGGCGACGGCGCAAGCGACGCTGACGGCGCAGAAATTGGCCGAGGAGGCCGGACCGCGTATCACCATTTTTGCGCCTGAAGATGGGGCGCGGGTTCCCCCCAAGCAACCCTTCGATATCCTGGTGACGGTGATAGACCCCCATGGCGTGGCTGCGGTTGAGCTGAATATCAACGAGACAACGGTGGAGCGTTATGCCCCGCAGGATCAGACTGTGTTTACTTTTCACCGCGCCTGGACGCCTGGACAGAAGCAGAATGTGGCGATCCGAGTGACGGCGGTGAACGGGCTAGGCCGGGCGGGAGCGCCGCAACGGATCACGGTCACTACGACTGACCAGCCGGATGCCAATGCCCTTGTGCGCGCCAGGGTTGAGGCGGCGGTGCAAGAGATTCGTAGCCTGGGCCCGACGCGGCCGATTACACCGACCTTGCTCAGTCGGGCGGAGTTTGCCCAACGCCTGACGGAAGATTTTGAAGAGGATTTGGATAAAGAGGAACTTGCCGATACGACGTTGGCCCTCTATGCCCTGAATTTCGTGCCGCGTGATTTTGATCTATACAATACGTATCTGAATTTATATAGCGCCGGCGTGACCGGTTTCTATGACTCCGAGACCAATGAGTTCGTGGTGATCAGCGAAGACGATCAATTGAGTATTGCGGAGCAGACGACCCATGCGCATGAGTTTATGCACGCTCTGCAAGATCAACATTTTAGTCTGGATGAGTTGGGTAATGAAGGGTTGGATTCTGAGGCGGATGCTGCTTTGCGCGCCCTGGCGGAGGGCGAGGCCCGGTTTGTTGAAAACCGGTACATTAACGACTATTTGACCCCGACGGAGCTGCGGGAGCTTTATCGGGAATCGGCCGAATCTTCTGCAGATGTGCCGGAAGATGTGCCGCAATTCCTGCTGGATGACCTGCTTTTTCCCTACACGGCCGGCCTGGAATTCGTCACGGGTTTGTACAGTCAGGGCGGTTTTGGGGCCATTAACGCCGCCTGGGCGGATCCCCCACGCTCCACCGAGCAAATCCTCCATCCCGAACTTTACCTGGCAGGCGACGCTCCCCAATTGGTCAGCCTGTCACCCTTGACCGCCACCCTCGGCGCCGGTTGGCGACGGGCCGAAAACGAGATTTTGGGCGAGTTCTATTTGCGTGAGTATCTGGCTCAGGCTCTGACCCAAAGCGTCGTCAACCCGGCGGCGACCGGCTGGGGCGGCGACCGGTTGGCAGTGTATCATAACCGGCGCACCGATGAACTGGTTATGGTCTTGCGCTTGGCCTGGGACACACCGACCGACAGCCAACAATTCGCCGCCGCCTACGCGCAATATGCGGCGCGCCTGTACAACTCTCCCGGCCAGCGCCAGGAGAACGACGCGCTCTGCTGGCTAGGGGAAGATGTGACCTGTCTCTCGATCCAGTCGCAGGGGGACATATTGATCGTGCGCGCGCCGGGGTTGGAATCGGCCGAAAAAATCATTGCCGTTAACGGTTTCTAGTCGGAGAATCGCCTGCATGCCTGCCCCCCTCATCCGCGCTTTCATCGCCATCCATCTGCCGCCCGCTGTGCGAGATTACTTAGACAACCTGGTCAAGCAATGGGCCGACGTCGCGCCGCCCGGCGTCGTGCGTTGGGTCAAGCCGGACGCCATGCATGTGACGCTGCGTTTTCTGGGCGAATCGCCGGCAGCCCGCCTGGAAACGTTAGCGACCCAATTGGCCGTTGTGGCGGGACAATATCCCCCGCTCCGATTCCGCCTGGCGCAATCCGGTTGCTTTCCCAATAGTCGCCGTCCACGCGTCATTTGGGCCGGCCTAGACGGGGATACCGCCCTGGCGGTCGAGTTGGCGCAACGCCTGGATCAATCCGCCGTGGCGCTGGGCTGGCCCCCCGACGATCACCCCTTTCAGCCGCATATCACGCTGGGGCGGGTCAATGAGAGGCGTCCATCCCCGGCGCCCCTCAATTTGCCGCTGGCGCAGCCGCTCTCGCCTCTGGTCGTGCCGGTAGACGCCTTCAGCCTGATGCGGAGCCAACTGCGGCCGGAAGGGCCGGTATACACCTTGTTGCGCCGCTTCCCCTTGAACGGCGTCTGAGAACCTGCCGGCATCGGCTGCCATTTTCGGCCGGGGGTTGGTACAATCACGCTTATGACCGTGCGCGCAGAGTTCAATATCGTCCAGCCGATTCAGTCAGACCGGCGCACGCCGACGCGATGGGTCGTTTCCCATTTACTACACCACAAAATATACATTCTCAGCATGTTTATTGGCGCGTTTGGCAATGCGGCTCTGGCGGCGGCGCTGCCTGTGCTAATTGGTCTGGCTTTCGACGCGGTTGGACGTGGGGAGACGCAGGCGGCGGGTTGGGCGGCGTTGTGGATTGTGATTTCTCAACTGGTGCGGTCATGGCTGCAATTCGGCCGAAATTTTTCGGCCGAAATCTTGGGCCAACGCATCGAACGCGACACCCGCGAAGAGCTTTATGTCAGCCTGTTAGGCAAGAGCATGACCTTCCACGCCCTGCAATCCGTCGGCGACACCATGGCCCGCGCCACCAACGACGTGCGCGAACTCAACTTGATGATCAGTCCGGGCCTCAACCTCGTCGTCGGCTCTGCCAACTTCGTCCTCATGCCCTTCATTGTGGCCCCACGTTACCATCCCGCCCTCATTCTCACCCCTGCCCTCTTCATGCTTGGCTATGCCGTGTCCCTGGCGCATTACCTGGGCGTCTTGCGCCCCATTGCCGACCGCGTGCGCCTCGCCTTTGGCCTGATGAATAGCCGCCTGGCGGAAGCCATAGACGGTATCGAATTGGTCAAAGGCGCGGCCCAAGAAGAGGCGGAAATCCAACGCTTTGTAGACAACGCCGCCGAAAACCGGGAAGCCATCGTCGCTCAGGGTCGCGTCGAAGCGCGCTTTCTGCCACTCCTGTTGCTAGGTCTCGCGCAGGCGCTGGGGTTCACTCATGCCATGCTTCTCTACCGCGCCGGACAAATCGGCGTCGGCGCCGTTGTGGGCTACATGGGCGCTTTGGCGCTCTTCGGTTTTCCCACCTTTGTATCGCTAACGGCCTATTCCCAGGTGGCGCGTGGCATGGCCGGAGCGCGGCGCATTCTTGCCCTTATTCAAACCGAGACCGAGCTTGACGAGAACATAGGCGGTTATCAAGCTCCGATTGAGGGGCGTATCCGCTTTGAAAATGTTTCGTTTGGTTACGTGGCGACGACCGATGTGTTGCATCAAGTCGGTTTTACCGTTGAACCGGGTCAGACGGTGGCTATTGTCGGGCAGACAGCTGCGGGCAAAAGTACCATCGCCAAACTGATCAATCGCACCTATGACGTGCGCGCCGGTCGCGTGTTGGTGGATGACCACGATGTGTGCGACTGGAATCTAGCCACCTTGCGCCGGCAGATTTCCATCATTGAGCAGGATGTTTTCCTCTTTTCGCGCACACTGGCCGAAAACATCGCCTTCGGTTGTCCCGGCGCCACTCAGGTAATGATCGAAGAGGCGGCGCGGGCGGCGCAAGCGCACGACTTCATTATGGAATTCGAGAATGGGTATGACACGGTGGTGGGGGCGCGTGGCGTGACGCTCTCCGGCGGCCAGCGCCAGCGCATCGCCCTGGCCCGCGCGTTTCTCACTCAGCCGCGCATTTTGATTTTGGACGATTCAACCAGCGCTGTGGATAGCGCCACCGAAGACAAGATTCAGCAAGCCATCGCCCAGGCCGCGGCCAGGCAGACCACTCTTCTCATCACCCATCGGCTGTCGCAGATTCGCTGGGCGGATCAGGTCGTGTTGTTGCGTCAGGGGCGCGTGGCGGCCGTCGGCAACCACGACAGCTTAATGCGCGACTACCCGGCCTACCGGCGGATTTTTGAGCAGTATGAAGCGTAGAAAGGGCGTATGAAGCCGCTCGTTTACTGGTGTCGCTGGCACAATGCGCGCTTGCGCCTGCGTGGGCGTGATGCGCACAGCGTTTGGGGGGAATTAGCCTTTCCTGACAGTCTGGTCCGCTTCCGTTTTGACCTATCCCAAGCCGTCTTGACCATTGAAGATGGCCCCCATGCGGGCGCGCACGGTCTGGATGAGATGGGGGTGGAAGTCAAGACGGAGCGCTCAAACCATTAGCGGAAAGCAACGGCCAAAGGCTTCGGTTGCCGAGGTGTCTCCGCTTAGGCATCCTAGCGGGTCAGTTGTCGGCTTTGGACTTCCAGGACGTTGTCGAAACCTTGCAGTTTTGAGCGAATCCACTGAGCCTGGTCAATATCGGTAACCTGGGCCAGGATGTAGATGTCGGTGTAGCGATCGCCGTTGGTGGCTTTGATTTTGATCAGGCTGACGTTTTGCCCTTTGAGGCTGTCGGCGATGCGACGCACAAGAGTGGTGTCCCGATAGGCGCGCACCTTGTAGGGGACGGCGTAGCTGTTGTTGGGTCGCTCTTTGGCTTTCTTGGCTTTTTTGGCTTTTTTGGTGCTCTTTGAATTATTGCTCTCTTCGACGGGTGGAGGAGAGGGTTTGTCAATGTTACCCCATTCGGCCGAAACGACGCGCCCCGGCTCCATCCTCTGTTTGTACTGCAATTGACGACAACCCTGGTGGTGAATCGTCACCCCCCGCCCGCGTGTCAGGTAGCCGATTATCGGCTCCGGATAGATTGGATTGCAGCAACGCGCAAAATTGATTGGCAGGTCAACGGCCCCCATCACCAGAACGCCTCGGCCCGGGGCCAGGACAATCGGCGCTGCATTCAGAGCGGTCGGCTCAGGCGTCGGCGGTCGGCGGTCGTGGCTGAGTAGCTTCAGCGCCCCTTCAAGGCGGGAGCGTGACACATCACCGAAGCCGATCTTAGCTAGAAAATCCTCAATCTTCGTTTCATTGAGGCTGTAAGCCAACTCTTCCAGCGTCAGCGGGGCCGTCAGCCGGTAATGCTTTAACTCCTCTTCCACGATTTTGCGGCCTAGTTCGATGTTTTGTTCCCGGTCATGCTGGCGGAACCAGCGACGAATTCGGCTGCGCGTGTGATTGCTGGCGGTATAGCCCGAATTGGGTTTGAGCCATTCCCGGTTAGGTCGCCCTGGTGTGTCGCGTGGGTAGGTGATAATCTCCACTCTGTCGCCAGAGTGCAGCCGGTAATTGAGCGGCGCCATTTTGCCGTTCACCTTGGCGCCGCGACAACGGTGACCGACGTCCGTGTGAATGGCGTAGGCGAAGTCAACGGGCGTTGCGCCTTGCGGCAGGTCAAAGATATCGTCTTTCGGCGTGAAAACGAAGATGCGTTCGCCTAGCAACTCCTCGCCCAGATGCTCAATGTTCTCATCGGCCGAATCCACCGACTTATCTAGCGTGGGCAATAACTGTCGCAAGGATTGAATTTGGCGTTGCAACACCGGGTCAAGACGGGCCCCTTCTTTATATGCCCAGTGTGCGGCGATGCCTAATTCCGCTTGTTTGTGCATCTGCCGGGTGCGGATCTGCACTTCCAGGATGTTCCCCTGGTCATCCAGCACCGCCGTATGTAACGAACGATACCCATTCTGCTTAGGTTGCTGGATGTAATCGTCGAAATCCTCTTGAATCGGCTCCCACAGGTGATGCACCACGCCTAAGGCGCGGTAGGTCTGGTTATAGCGCACCTTTTTGCGCGCCTCTTCGCTTAGCTCCGGATTCTCCGGGTCATCTTTGTCCAGGATAACGCGCAAAGCCTGAGCGTCATAGACCTCTTCCACCCCCACATGTTTGCGTTCCATTTTGCGGTAGATGGAGTAAATATGTTTCGGTCGCCCGGTGACTGTGGCTGCGATGCCTTCTTCATGTAGTTTTTGGCTCAAGGCGTGGATCGCAGCCTGGATGTGTTGATCGCGCACCTGGCGGTGGTGAATCAACGCCGAGGCAATTTCTGAATACTTCTCCGGGTTGAGGTAATGAAAGGCCAGGTCTTCAATCGGCCATTTGAGTTGCCAGATACCCAGGCGGTTGGCTAATGGGGCATAGATATCTAGCGCATCCTGGGCCAGAGCTTGTTGGATTTCAGACGGCAGATGGGCGGCGGCGTTTAGATCGCACAGGCAAATGTTCAGACGCAGCAATACGATAGTGAGCTTGCCGTCAATAATGGTCAGTAAGGCGCGTCGGATGGCTTCAAGGGTGCGTTGGGTTTTGCTCTGGGTTTTGGTGTAAACGTCGAGCTTGGCCAAACCTTCGAGAATCAGATTGACATTTCGGCCGAAAAGCTCCCCTACCTGCGCCGTCACCAATTTGTCGGCGGGAATCCCTTGCAGTAAGGCCGCCGCCAAACCATCGGTATCTAGCGCTAGTTCCAGCCCGCTCTGCGCTACCGCCAGATTGTGCCTGATCTGGCTCACACCGGGAAAACGTTCCGTTTCGCCCAGAAGGTCGTAGGCAAAGCCAAAAGCCTGGCGCAAAGTATCGGCCGACGCCCCTTCCGGGCCGCCGGGCGCGGCTTGGATCAATGCTTCAAGTTCAGGCTGGTATAAGCGGGACATAACCCGGCCACGAATAGAGGCGTTCCAGCCGGTGAGCGCCTGCCATCGGTCAGGTCAAATCGGGCGCGCGCATTTAGGAGCGTTCCGGTGTGTCTGGATCGGTGGGGGGAGATTCGGCCGAATCACTCTCCGACGCCTCACGATTCAACACAATCCTGGGCTCAACCTCTTCTTCAGGCTTTTCGGCGTCTTGTTCGCGCCATCGGCCGAAATGTCCTGGGCGATATGTTTCCCGATAATGGCGCACCTGCATCCCGCCTGACTCGCGCAACGATTGACCGCGCGCCGCCAATTGCGCCCGCGTCTGCTCCCCTGATTGCGGGGCCATAATCAACGCTACGGCCGCCCCCACCAACCCGCCAATCACAAAGCCGGCCAGAAATGCCCCCGTATCACTGCCGCTATCACTCATGTGTCACTCCACTTGGCTCAACGAGAACCGGGCTAAGAGTTGAACTAATCCGGCAAATTCTTCTTGGGATTGCCGAACAACACCCGCGCGCCCCGCCGCAAACCGGCCATGTAACTGCTGGCCGTAATTGTCGGGCGCACGACGTTATGGCTCACAAATTGCGTCGTGCCGCGCACGGTACCCAGGGTTTCGTTGGTCTTTTGTAAGATAGGTTTAATTTCAAATTCAACGGTGTTCACCAGCCGAATCAACATAATCAGCATAACAATGAGCACAATGCCGAACAAACAGGATTCCAGCGCCAGTCCAATGATGAACAGGTCGCGGATCACTTCTATCTGCGTCTCGTAATGGTTCGCCAGGAGGATAATCCCCCAGATCAGCAAGCCGGCTAACAGTAAGACCCCAATGACGCCCAGCGCCACGTACAATTGACGAATCAGCGGTCGGCGCGTCACAACGGTCTGGGGCGGCGTATAACTCTCGTTTGGCATGGTCATAATGCTCCGTGTCTGTGGCGAAAGTATAGCATTTTCCTCGGCGCATGACCAATCAGGCCGAGCCGCCGTCTCCCGCCAGCCAGCGACTGAGCAGCAAGGCGGCCCAGGCTACCAGACTGGCGCTCAACAGTTGCACCGCCCCCAACTTCAGCCAGGTTAGATTGAGCCAGGCGCCCAGCCAATGGCCGGCCGCGAATCCCAGCCAGGCTACAATCAAATAGAGCAACAAGCGCGCCGAAGGCCCTCCGAAAATGAGGTGGAAGATGGCCCCGTAGGCGCTGGCTACCAGAAACCCTAAGACAAGGCCGGCGGCAGCAATGGTCATAGGCTGGTTGTTAGGTGAACGGAACCGGGCGGAGGCGTTTGACCCGCCTCGTCGGCAATTAGCCCACCGCCTAAGCAATGGGCGCCCTGATAAAACACCGCTCCCTGGCCCGGCGCAATGCCGACCGCCGGTTCGTCGAAAACCACCAACGCGGCTTGTCCCGGCAAAGGCGTGATAAGAGCCGGCGCGGCCGGGCTTTTGTAGCGTACTTTCACTTCAGCGCGTAGAGGACCGTCCGGCGGTTGGTCGGCCATCCAATTGACCTGCCGCACTCGCAAGCTGGTCCGACCCAATTCGGCGCGCAAGCCGACGATCAAAGCGTTGCGCGCGACGTCTTTGGCGATGACAAAAAGCGGTTCCGGGCTGCTGAGCCCTAACCCCTTGCGTTGACCGATGGTGTAGAAAGGCAAGCCGGTATGCGCGCCCAGTTGAGTGCCGGCGGCATCGAGAATCGGGCCGGGCGCGGGTGTGTGTTCGGCGTGTCGCCGCAGGAAATCCCCGCCGCTGGTGTGGCCGAGGAAACACAGGTCCATGCTTTCGCTCTGGAAAGCTACGGGCAGTTCAAACTCCTGCGCCAGTTGGCGCACTTGTGGCTTGGTGTAGTCGCCGATGGGAAATAGAACCCGCGCTAACTGCGCCTGGCCTAGCACATGCAGCACATAGGATTGATCTTTGGCGCTGTCGGCGGCCTGATGCAGTTCATAACCGCGGGCAGTGCGCCGCAGACGCGCATAATGGCCGGTGGCGAGATAATCGGCGTCTAGCGCCAGGGCATGATTGAGCAGAAAGGTGAAACGAATGGCGCGGTTACATTCCAGACAAGGATTCGGGGTGCGCCCGGCCAAAGACTCATCCAGGTAGAATTGGACGATGCGCTGCCGAAAGAAATCTTGCGCGTCTATGGCATAGAAAGGGATGCCGAGTTGGTCGGCTACCTGACGGGCGCGCGCCATCTGGTCTGGGGTGCAACAGCGGTTGTGGGCGGACTGCCCCGGTTCGCTCCACAGGCGCAACATCATGCCGACAACGTCATAGCCTTGGGCCACTAACAGGGCAGCGGCGACGGAGCTGTCTACGCCGCCACTCATGGCAACGACGACGCGGGTGTGGCCGGGGAGAGAGGGGGATGGGATCAAGGTTAGGCCAGGGCTGGGGTGAGGTGGCGTAAGCGGGCGATGGCGGTGTTGAGCGCATGGGCGGCGGTGTGGGCGTCGTTGAGGCTGTTGTTTCGGCCGAAACTGAATCTCAGCCCGCCGCGTGTCCACTCCTGGGTTAAACCTAGCGCCTCAAGCGTCGCCGACGGCTGCGGATTCCCCACCAGACAGGCGGAACCGCTGCCGGCGGCGATGCCTGCCATATCCAGATGCATGAGCAGATCGTTGGCGCTCACCCCGCGCACGGCAAAACTGGCGTGATGGGGCAGGCGTTGGGTGGGGTGTCCCGTCAGTTGGCAATCGGCCGGATTGGCCGACAACACGACGGCGATGAGCGTGTCGCGCAACTGCGCCAGCCGCGGCGTATCGGCGGCGCGGCGCGTCTGGGTCAGCGCCAGGGCGTGGGCCGCGCCCACGGCGAAAGCCACATTTTCCGTGCCGGGCCGGCGGCCGCCTTCCTGACTGCCGCCGGTGATGGGCGGCAGCAGCTCGACGCCGTTGCGCACATAGAGGATGCCGACGCCTTTCGGCCCGTAGAATTTGTGGGGGGCCATGGATAAAAGGTCAATCGGCTGGCGGCGCATGTCCCAGGCCGCGTAGGCCATAGCCTGCACCGCGTCGGTGTGGAAGAGAATGCCGCGCGCACGCGCCAATTCGCCGATGGCCTGGATGGGTTGCCAGGAGCCGATCTCGTTGTTGGCGGCCATGAGGCTGATGAGGACGGTTTGATTCGGCCGAATCGCCGCCGCCGCCGCTTCCACCGAGACTTGTCCGTAATGATCCACCGGCAGAATCGTCACCTCGACGCCAAATTGATCGCGCAACTGTCGCGCGGTGTCCAGCACCGCTTTGTGTTCGATGGCGCTGATGATGAGGTGATTGCCCGCCCCACGCCGCTGCGCCGCCAACATCACGCCGCGTAAGGCCAGATTGTCGCTCTCCGAGCCGCTGCCGGTGAAAATGATCTCGGTCGGGTTAGCCTGGATCACGTCGGCGATGGTTTGGCGGGATTGGTCGAGCGCGCGTCGAGCGTTTCGGCCGAAATGGTGTGTTGACGACGGGTTGCCGAAAAACTCCGTCCAATAGGGCAACATAGCCGCCACAACCGCCGGGTCTACGGGTGTGGTGGCCGAATGGTCAAGATAAATGGGTGATTGAACTGTCATGCTGTTTCCGCCCAGCTTATCGGGTGTAGCTTGATCCTAGAGCTTCCTGGTCTATTCGTCAACTGATCGGGCGTCGCGCCGGAAAAACGATTCGGCCGAACTTCTACGACTCATCTCATGCCAATCTTGCCTCGCCTGCCGCCGGTGGCGCCGACGGCAAACGCACCACAAATGTCGTGCCCACACCCTCCGCGCTGATCACCTCAAGCGTTCCCCCGTGCTTCTCCACGCCCTCTTTCACCATATACCACCCCACCCCAGTTCCCGCAATACCTTTTTCCACCGCCGTCTGGGTACGATAAAAGCGTTTGAAGAGGTTGGGCAGCGCCGCCTGCGGAATACCGATACCTTGATCGCGCACTTCCACCCACACGGTTTGTTCCTCCTGCCAGGCTTCCAGGCTCACCTCGCCCTTCGGGGTGAATTTAATAGCATTCTCCAGCAAATTCTTAAAAACGGAATATAGAATCTCCCGGTCGCCTAGCAGCGGGGGCAAATCCGGTGGGATTTTGATCTGAAAATGCAACCCCTTAGTTTGCGCTTGCTCGGCCAGCGGCCCCATCATCTCATCCAATAGTTGAGACAAATGGACGCGGGTGGCGCTGCGCTGAATCTCCCGCGCCTCCATTGTGGCTGCGGCCAACATCTGGCGCACCATACTCTGCAAATGGTCGCTTTCCTGTTCAATCACGCTGAGAAAACGCGCCCGCTTGGCCTCATCCTCTTGCGCGCGGTTAGAACGCAACAGCCGCGTATACATTAGGATCGTCGCCAGCGGCGTCCGCAATTCATGGATGACGTTGTGGAAAAAGTCATCCCGCATACGTTCCACCTCGCGAATCTCACGCAAGTCGCTGAAGACGAAGATAATCTCTGCCAATTGCTCTTGCTCTTGTAGAATGCGCGCCCCGCTAATCAGCACCGGCACAGCCTGGGCGTCGTGCGTGTGAAGATCGCAGGTGATATTGCTGAGATGACTATCTCCTTTCAAGATAGCGTTGACCATATTGGCGAAAGCAGGCTTGGGTTTAGTTTGGATCACGCGCGTTACGGATCGGCCGATAATGTCGCCGGCCGTTGCCCGCAAGAGGGTTAGAAAACTGTCATTGGCGGCGGTGATCAGACCGTCAGGGTCGGTGGTGACAATGCCTTCCGACATATTGGCAAATAGAGCCTCCATGCGTCGTTTCTCCGCCAGCACCTGCGTGTGAAGCTTGGCGTTTTCCAGGGCAATCGCCAGCGGTCCGGCAATGGAAGTCAGCAAATCCAGGTCATAGCTGTCAAAATCGTCGTTTTTCTTGTTGATGGCTTCTAACACGCCAATCACTTGATTCTCAACCCAAAGCGGCACACACAAAATGGAACGGGTGACGAAGCCGGATTGAAGGTCAGCCCGGGTAAAGAACCGCGTGTCGGCGTAGACATTGTTTGAAATGACCGGCTCGCCCTGCTGCGCCACCCAACCCGCAATGCCCTCGCCTGATTTCAGACGTAATGGCGGCAACTCCTTGAACAGAGGGCCAAGCAACGCCGCCACAAATACCAGATCGCCAGTCTCGGACTCCACCAACCCAATGGACACGGAATCAACATTGAGGACGCGCCGCACGGGATTGGAGATAGTCTCAATGATGTCCTCATGACTCAATGTTGAAGTCAACTCATCGCTGATTTCCTGCGCCATCTGGGTAACAATCGTCTTGCGCAAGGCATCATAGCGCATTAGCGCGCGCTCCAAGAAGAGTGTCACCAGACCGGCCACGCCGGCAATCTCCGTTTCGCTCAGGATCGACTCGACAGGATCGGCAATGATGAGCGCGCCGCCGGGAACCGACCCATTATCCAACGCCGGGCCGTTGAAAGCGCCGAAGAGCAGTTCTATCTGTATGGCGGGCAATGGACGGCGCAATTCGACCGGCGCGGCCTCTCGCGCTAACCGGCAAGCTAACCCACCCTCGACCAGAGCGTTAAGCGCCGGGGTGGCCGGCAGGCGGATTTGGTTCAATTCGCCGTCAGGGTCGCTCACCCAGGCGTCATAAAAGGGCTTGTTTTGGCTCTTCAGCAAAACCAACGCCCAACACTGACTCTGCCGCGCAGCCGTTTGGGCGGCGACTGCGCAAACGTGGTGTTGGTCGAGGATCGGCAGAAGCTCGACCAACAGTTGCTGCCACAGTTGCCGGCCTGGCGGAGTGAGAATTGAACTTGGTTGCATGTTAAAACTATAAACCTTCCTGCTCCGCCTGACAAGAGGGGTTGGCGCTCTCGTTTGCCCAAAGTCGGGCGCTTCTGTATCATCTAGCCTTGGCGCATGCAGAGCCGACTGCAACCGGCGCAAGCGCTGTTTCCGGCGTTGGCCTTGGTTGTAATAGAGTTTGGCGGCGATACACATGGGCTTACTAATCTACGGGAGAAATCAGCATGGCTTATATTGAAGCTATTTACGGGCGCGAAGTGTTGGATTCGCGCGGCAACCCCACCGTTGAGGTGGAGATCGAATTGAATGACGGCGCCTCTGGTCAGGCGATTGTGCCGTCCGGGGCCTCAACCGGTGCGCACGAGGCCTGGGAGAAGCGTGACGGTGACAAGAGCCGTTACGGCGGCAAGGGTGTGTTGCAAGCGGTGGAGGCGATTAACGAGGAAATCAGCGAGGCGCTGTTGGGTTGGGAGGTTACCGACCAGTTGGGAATTGATGCGGTGCTGATTGAGCTGGATGGCACAGAGAACAAGAGCCGTCTGGGCGCCAACGCCATTCTAGGTGTGTCGCTGGCTGTGGCGAAAGCGGCGGCTATGAGCGTTGAATTGCCGCTTTATCGTTATCTGGGCGGCGTGGCAGCCCGGCGTTTGCCTGTGCCCATGATGAACATTATGAATGGCGGGAAACATGCCGCCGGCGCGACCGACTTGCAGGAGTTTATGATCATGCCGGTTGGGGCGGAGAGCATGGCGGAAGCGGTGCGGTGGGGGTCTGAGATTTATCAGAACTTGAGGAAAGTGCTGGACGCTAAAGGGTATCGCACGACGGTAGGCGACGAGGGCGGTTTTGCTCCGTCGGTATCAGCCAATAGCGAGGCGTTCGATCTGATCCTGGCGGCGATTGAGAAGGCCGGGTATCGGCCGGGAGAACAGATTTTGTTGGCCTTGGATGCGGCGGCTTCGGAGATTTATGCCGACGGCAAGTACCATCTCAAGACGGAGGGCAAGGTGTTGACCGGGCCGGAGATGGTGGATTTCTACGCTGAATGGTGCCGGCGCTATCCGATTATCTCGATTGAGGATGGTCTGGCGGAGGATGATTGGGAGAGCTGGACGCTGCTGACAGAGCGGTTGGGGCGGCGCGTGCAGATTGTGGGCGATGACTTGTTGGTGACGAATGTCAAGCGAATTCAAACGGCGTTTGCGTGTAAGGCGGCCAACAGTCTGTTGTGCAAGGTTAATCAAATCGGTTCGCTGAGTGAATCTATCGCCGCGGTGGAGTTGGTGCACCGGCGGGGTTGGACGGCGGTGGTATCTCATCGCAGCGGCGAATCGGAGGATGCTACGATTGCGGATTTGGCGGTGGCGTTGAATGCCGGCCAGATCAAGACGGGCGCGCCGGCGCGTTCGGATCGGGTAGCGAAGTATAATCAGTTATTGCGGATTGCGGATGATCTGGGGGATTCGGCCGAATATCCGGGCTTGGCCGCCTTCACCAATCTCCAACTCTAATCGCCCTATGAGACACAGCAGCCCTCAGCGCCGACCGACCTTGAGGGCTGCGTTTTGTCTCCGCGCTGCCAGCCTTCAAACCTTGGGCGCGCGCCCATACGCCTGGACGACAATCACAAACGCCACGATCATCCCTAACATGAAGGCAATGACGATGAGCGTGAGCAGGGTACTGAATGAAAGCAGCATGGCGACCTCCTATAGCGCAGTGTTAGTGTTGTTTATACACCAATATAATAGTGTATAAAATACACTTTGTCAAGACCCTTTTCTCACCCAAACCTATCCGTTTGGCTGAAGGCGGCAAGGTAAAATGAGCGCACGGGATTCAGAACGCTTTGACCAGGGGATGCGCGCCCTCAATCGTGTGGGATTGGGCGAACGGCGGCAAGCCTTGCTCGCCTTAGCGCAGGGCAGGGTGTTGGAAATCGGAGCCGGGGCGGGCTCTAACGGGGCGCATTATCCGGCGGCGGCGCACGTCGTCGCCACGGATA
>JAYRVN010000450.1:0-5979 GCA_041918535.1 Chloroflexota bacterium | reverse complement strand
TTTTCGGATTCGGCGAGATTATGGGGCGACTCTACGGTGTGTTATTGCTCAATCCGGGGCCGCTGTCGCTGGACGAGCTGGCGGATACGCTAGAGATCAGCAAAGGCTCAGTCAGCATGAACATGCGCGCCCTGGAACGTTGGGGCATGGCTAAGGAGCATTGGGTGCGCGGTGAGCGCAAGAAGTATTACAAAGCGGAAGCGGATTTCAGCCAGGTGATTGTCAATGTGTTGCAAGGGCGCGAGCGGCGGGAAGTGCAATTGGCGCTGACGGTGTTGGGGGAGAATATCCAGAAACTACAATCGGCCGAATCCACGCTCTCCCTGACCGAACAACAACTGGCGGCCTTCTACCTGGAGCGCATCAGCAATCTGCAAGCCTTCTTCCGCTTCGCCCAAATCGCTCTGGAAACGTTACTCGGCGACTCATCCCTCGATTTCGAGGCCATCACCTCCATCGAAATCAAATCCCAAACCCCACGATGAAAATCGCCGTCGGCTCCACCAATCCCGCCAAGCTGAAGGCTGTGCGGGCGGCCGTACGGCGCGTCTGGCCGCAAGCGGAAATCGTTGGCGTCAACGTGCCCAGCGGGGTGTCCGCCATGCCGCTGAGTGATCCGGAGTGCCTCGCCGGCGCGCGCCGCCGCGCCCACGCCGCGCGCGTAGCGTTGGCGGCCGAAGTCGGCGTCGGCCTAGAAGGGGGCGTGAACGAGGAGCCGGCCGGGTTGATGCTCGCCGGTTGGGTGGTGGTGGCGCATGAAGACGGGCGCGAAGGGGTGGCCTGCACGGCCAAGCTGCCGTTGCCGCCGCGCATCGCCGCCCGCATTCGCGCCGGGGAGGAACTGGGGCCGGTCATGGATGAGGTGTTGAACGCCGCCAACACCCGCGAAGAGGGCGGGGCAATTGGCGCGCTCACCGGCGGGCTGGTCCCACGCGATCAAGCCTTTGCGATGGCCGTGATCTACGCGCTCGCGCCCTTCGTGGCTGCGCACCTTTATCAGCCGGCCGCGTCGTTGTGATGGGTCAAGTAGAGATGGGTGGGGCGTAAGCGCGCTGCCAGAGTTGGCGGTAGGCCGCTTCTTCAGCTTCCCAACGGGCATCGCTCCAGCCCAATTCCGCCTGAACGATGGCGCGCACGCGCCCCAGATACGCCAGTCCCCCGTGCGGTAAGGTCAGACCCAGGCGCACGCGCCGTAACAAGAGATCATCCAGATGCACGACGCCTTCGGCGCGCGCAGCCCAGCGCAACTCTGCCCATTGCGCCGGCAGGCGTTCGATCGGCGTCAGTTCGCCCGGTTGCGCTGCCGCCAGCAGGCCGGGGGTGTCGGCGCCATAGCGGCCTTGCAGGCGCACCCAGGCGGGCAAAGGCAGGTGGAAGGGAGTAATTTCGGCCGAAACCAAATCCATCATCCGATCTTCCCGGCTCGCCGGCAACTTGCCCGGCAACTCCGACCGTAGCGCCCACAAAGCCTGCTGCGCCATCAGGCGAAACGTCGTCAGCTTGCCCCCCGTCACCGTCACCAGCCCGTTCTCCTGCCACAACACATGCTCACGTGACTCCTTCGACGGGTTTGCCTGGCCCGTATTCACCACCGACCGCACCCCGGCCCAACTGCCGATCACATCCTGCTCGCTCAACTCCAGGCTAGGAAAAGCGAAGCGTAACGCTTCCAGCAGATAATCCGTCTCGGCCGCCGAAATTGCCGGGTCAATCTCAACGTTCTCGCCGTGGTCGGCGTCCGTCGTGCCGAAAATAGTCACCCCTTCCCACGGAATGGCAAACACTGGGCGACCATCCGCCGGGTGCATAAAACTCACCGCCTGCCCCAAAGGCAACCGATGGGATTCAAAGGTCAGATGGCTGCCGCGCAAAGGGCGCAGGCGGCGCGCCTGCCCCAGTTTCAAACGCAATTCATCCGCCCAGGCCCCGGTGGCGTTGACAACCGCCCCGGCGCGCAACTCCAAGCTGCGTCCCTGACCTTCCGGCGACCGGTCCACCACCGCCACCCCGCACACCTGACCGTTCGTCGTGCGGATCACGTCCTCAACAGCGGCGTAATTGAGCGCCACGCCGCCGGCGCGCACGGCTTCGCGCAGCACGCGCAACACCAGTCGGGCATCATCCGTCTGAGCGTCCAGGTAGATAAACCCTCCTTCCAGCCCGCGCAAGTTGAGAAACGGGCAAATACCGGCCAGCGCCGCCGCCGTATACGCGTGATGATTCCAGCGCGTCGCCAGCAGATCATACAGCACCAGCCCGGCGCCAAACGCCCAGCCCGGTGTGCCATCTCCGGTGTAGTTCACCACCATAAAGCTCAACGGCGTGACCAGACCGATGGCCTGGTTCATCAAACGTTCGCGCTGATGCACCGATTCATAGGTCAGACGGAATTGTCCGTTCTTGAGATAGCGCAAACCGCCATGCACCAGCTTGGAGGAGCGACTGGATGTGCCGGCGGCAAAATCATGCTTTTCCAGCAAAAGCGCTTTGAGGCCATGACGGGCCGCTTCGCGCAAGATGCCGGCGCCGGTGATGCCGCCGCCCACGATGATGAGGTCCCAAGATTGGTTGAGTGTCTCCCAAATGTGATCGCGCCAGCCTGTCGTCCACATAATCAAGTGTGAGAGCGTCGCGTCGGGCGGACGGGACGCGCTATTGGATGAGTTTGCCGGGGTTTAATAAGCTGTCGGGATCGAAGGCATGTACCACGGCGCGTAACATCTCCATACCCAAAAGCCCTTTTTCCGCGGCCAAATAGGGCGCATGATCCAGTCCAACGCCATGTTGGTGGCTGATCGTGCCGCCGTATTGGATGACCGCCTGACTACCGGCTGCCTTTAGGCGTTGCCAGCGGCGCAGCGTCTCTTGCGGGTCGGCCGCGCGCCGATATAAATAAGTGACATAAATACTGGCCCCATCCCGGTAGAGATGGGACAAATGGGCAAAAGCCAGTACCTTTTCGCCGCTATCGGCCAGGCCGTTGCGCACGGCGTCGGTCATGGCGCCGGCAGCCGGCAGGACATTTTGCCAGGTGACGGCGGTCTCAAACGTATCTACGGCATAGCCCGCTTCCCATAACGTATTACGCAGGTAAGGGGCAAAGAAGCGGTTCTTGGCCCACAGATGACCAACCGTCTCGCCGATGGGCAGGCCGTTATGCGCGCGGGCGATTTTATGGACGACGGCTCGGCCGGCGTCGGTGGTTTTGCGGTCGCCGGTGACGGCATAGATGAGCAGGCAGCGCGTTGCGCCATAGCGGGCCAGGCGCAAAGCGCGACCGGCCCATTGCACCAGCGTATCTTTGCCGGCTAGACGCAGATTCGATTCCGTTTCCAGGGCATCGCTCAAGCGCAGCATGGAGACGGGCGCGCCGAACTGGGCCATTTCGCGCACGGCGTTGACGCCGCTGCTCCAATCCCGAAAGAAGACAGCCTGGAAGCTTTCCTGTTCGGGGATCGGTCGCACCCGCACGGTGGCGCGGGTGATGAGGCCCAGCCGGCCTTCCGAGCCGAGGAGCAGATGGCGCAAGTCTGGTCCGGCGGCGGTGGCGGGATGGGGCGGCAGATCGAGCGGGCCGAGCGGGGTTTCGACGTGTCCGCCGGCAAAATGGTCTTCGATTCGGCCGAAATGGTATGCTTGCTGTCCGCTGGAACGCGTGGCAATCCAGCCGCCCAACGAAGAGTATTCAAACGATTGGGGATAATGGCCTAGGGTGAAACCGCGCGCGCGCAATTGCGCTTCCAGGTCCGGGCCAATGACGCCCGCTTCAAAGGTCGCCAGCTGACTGGTCAAATCGAACGCCAGCAACCGGTTCAGCCGCCCCATATCCACCGTCAGAACGGGCCGTGCGCCGGGGAGCGGGTTGATATGCCCCACAACGCTGGTGCCGCCGCCATAGGGGATGATCTGCGCCTCAACAGCCCGCGCATACGCCAACAGCTCGCGCACCTGCTCGTCGGAAGTGGGATAAGCCACCCCGTCAGGAAAGGCCTCAATGCGACCGGAACGCAGGGCGATCCAATCCGGCAAGCTCTGGCCGCGCGCGTGACGCGCCCGGTCAGCCGCCTCCATCGTGATCAGGGTGTGCGCGGGCAGGCGCGTCGGCGGTACGTCGGCGACTACGCTCTCAAACGTGACATCGGGTTGCGGCTCGCCCGACCCCACCAAGCCGGCCACATAGGCCAGCCCCGGCGGGGCTAACGGGTAGTGGCGGGCTGTGTCTCCCCAACCGTTCCAACGTTTCATAACGGCTCCTCATGGCAATCAGTGGGCAGGCCAGGGGATAGATTCGGCCGATTCCACTTCCCCGGGCGACCCCACCGTGCGCACAGCAATCGGCCAGGGGCGCAAGTCGGCGCGCCCTTCAGGTAGTGTGATCCCGGGCAAGAGGTCAGACCAGTGAGCGCTATGATATATCAGGCGTCGGGGTTTGTCGAGGGCGGCGACCGGCTACCCAACCGACCGGACAATCCGGTATAATGGGGGTATGACTCTTCAGCCGATTGAGCAGATCACCACCGATGTGCCGCTGATCGAGGCCATTTTGACCGAGTGGCGGTCGGTGTTGCGCGGCGATTATGCGGCCTACCGTGGGCACGTTTATCGGGTCTATATCTATTGCGTGGCCCTGGCCGACCATGTGGAGGATCTGGAGTCCAAAACGGCTGTGGCGGCTTGTTTTCATGATCTGGCGATTTGGACGCATCGGACGCTGGATTATGTGGAATTTTCGGCCGAAATCGCCCGCCAATACCTCCACCATCGCCTACGTCGCCCTGAGTGGGAACCCGACATCACACGCATGATCCGGTTTCATCACCAACTCACCCCCTACTACCGTCCCCAGCCCCGGCAACTTCCCCACACGCTCGGCGAAAACCGCCAGCTCATCGAATCCTTCCGGCGGGCCGATCTCATCGATTTGTCGCTCGGCGCCATCACCTTTGGCTTGCCCTACGGCTTCATCCAGGCCACTCGGCGCGCCTTTCCGCCGGCGGGGTTTTATTGGCGGCTGGTGCAGCTTAACCTTGCCTGGAGCCTGCGCCATCCACTGCGGCCGTTGCCCATGTTGCGCCGGCAATAACTTGCTTCCGTTAAAGCTGCCGGTCTGCCTGTCTCAGTTGGGCAGCGCCCATTGGAAGCCGGCCTGAATCATGCTATGCTTATACCCAATCCAATAGAAGGCGAAGGATATCATGAGTATCGGAAAACTCACTTGGGGCGAATCTCGTTATACCACGCTGGTCAATAACGGCGATCCGGCCCGTCGGCTGGATGTGGCGATATTGGGCGATGGGTATGCCGCGGCTGATATGCCCATGTTCTATCACGATGTAGACAGCATTGTGCAAGCTTTTCACGACATTGAGCCGATGAAGAGCTATATCCGGCATTTCAACTTTCATCGGGTGAACGTCATTTCGCCCGAATCGGGCATAGACGATCGCTGGTCAAAGCCGCCCATCCGTCGGCGCAGCGCCCTGGGCGCCAACTTCTCGTTCCTGAATGAGCGCCGCCTGGTGGGGCCGGACCCCTGGGTGCAGTTTGTGGCCTGGCGGTCGGGTGTGCCCTGGGATGGCTTATTGGTGGTGGTGAACACGCCCCGGCGCGGCGGGGCCACGCTGTTTACCATGGGCGTCGGCTATGCCTCGCGCAATTCCTCCGACTTCCCGCGCATCATGATCCATGAGTCGGGGCATGCCATTGCCAAGCTGGCGGATGAATATGGGGGAGAGTTGCCCGACATCAAGTTCTTACAGGGGCGATCTCTGCCGAACTTTTTGCCCTATGCCAATATCAGCACCAATTTGAAACGGCCGAAATGGGGCGGCTGGATCAGCCCGGACGTTGTCCGCGCTCGGCCGACGCCGGAGCAGGACGCGCCGCCTGAGCGTATCGGCGTGTTTGAGGGGGGCAGTTATGTTAATTTTGGCGTCTACCGTCCGCAGGCCGCTTGCATGATGAAACGACACAGTGCGG
>JAYRVN010000449.1:0-11208 GCA_041918535.1 Chloroflexota bacterium | reverse complement strand
TAAGGCATGGTGGACCTGGAGGAGCCGCGTTTCGGCCGAATCCTGACTCAGAACCTGTGGCGCCAGGCGCTCGCCCAAAGCCCACACCAACGCTTCCGCCGTCGGCTCCACATCATCCACAGGCACCCACAACACCCAATCAAAATGTGCCTGATCAATACAATGTCGCGCCAGCCTATCGGCCAACGCCGTTTTGCCCATCCCGCCCAGACCGGCAATGCAGACGATCCACGGCGGCTCTTCCTTTATGATAAGGGTCAGCAGGGTGTTGAAAATCGCCTCAACCCCAAAGAGACGGCCATACGTTGCCGGAGGTAACGCCAGTTTTTGCGCATCGAGGGTTGGAACGCTTCCTCCAGCCAGAATTGGCCCCGTCTGCGTCAGCCATTGAGGATTGACCTGTTGGATTTCTGCCTGACTCAACGGTCGGTAGTTGCCTGTCATTAACCATGTATTGGCCGTTTGTAGAGACAACAAGCCACCGCTGCGGTGCAACACCGTCACCAACCCCACCAGTGTGCGGCGATCATCTTTCTGAATCTGATACCGGTCACGCTCCCAATTGCTGATCGAGGCATAGGTAACGCTCTCGATACCAATGGCCAGTGCCAGCAACTCGGCCAGCCACTCCTGAGTCAACGGTTTTTGGGTTTCAGGATCGCGTGACTGTTTGCGAAATTGACGCAGCAACATCCCAAAACTGATTTTCTCTTGAGCCATATGGCCTCCGGTCTGACACCCTGGGCTTATGGTGTCCAGTATAACAAACTCGCCCCAGAAAAAAAGAGGGCTGCGCAAGTGCGCAGCCCTCTTTTTCATACGACCGCTAAATCTTCTAGGCGAGGAACAAGCTCAAGAAGTTAGTGACCGAAAGCTCAACCGTCTTGATAGTGCAATCTCCGCTGGCGCCTGAGCAACCCGAGATCACCATCAGGGCCATCACTATCACGCCAATCAGCACAGCCAGACAAGCAGATAAGCACTCGTGTTTCTGCAACGTAGGCTTGATGCGACTCTGGCGCTTAGGGCAATAGTGCGTAACGCAGGTCAGTAGGGCTGACAGGGCGAACTTCAGAGCTGTGACAGCGATGATATACAGGATTTGGCAATAGTCTAGCATGGCAGGTCTCCTCATATTTTGTTTGGTCTGACCAGCCTGAGGGCGCGCGCCGAATGTCCCTTCTAGAAGCTCAAGCCGTCTGGTTGTTTGCTATTGTTTCCACCGGTGATAAAATCATTATGCCAGAAGGCGTATTGCGGCACACGAGCAACAACGGGTCAATTGATGAGCGGTGGTCGGGCAACTGGTTATGTCACTCTTTCCCAACAGAACTGGGCTATTGATGTGGTTCAATGCAAGTTGCGTCAGGCGCGGAATGCCGTATCCGGCTATTCAGGGTCAGACATAAACGAACCGTTCGATTAAGGGGGAACACTTATGAACACTGAGTTTGCCAGACTTCTCAACGAACTGATGATTCGACAGAAGATAGGTAGCGCTGAAATGAGCACCACCATCAACCATGAACTGGTAGGTGCGCCCAAACCAACCACGCCAGCAATAATCGATGCCTGGCGGAAAGGCCCTTACTTGCCTTCAGATTGGCGTCCTATTGCCGCTATGGCCAAAGCCCTTGAGGCCAATAACGGAGAAGTCGAAATGCTTCTCAAGGCTGCAGGAAAGGGAACCCTAGATCAGTTGGCAAAATCCAACCAAACATCCGATGCCGATCGGGAACTTCTCAGGCCATGGTTGCCTCCAGATAAGGGTGACTTCGCTGCATTGCTTCGCAAGTATTTGGGGCCGCCACCCAAGATGGGCAGCTACAAAGTAAACACGGCAACCAGGGCGCTATTCGGCAAAGCCTACGAAGTTCCGCGTTCGAATATCGACAACTGGTACAATACGCCCACGACCCCCGACGATTGGCGTCCCATCCTTGCTTTGGCTGCTGTCTTCAGAGCCGGTGCGACCGAAGTGGAGCAGATGCTCAAGGCTGCCAACATTTCTCAAACGTTACATGAGTTGGCTCAGGATCCTCAGACCACATTTGCGGATCGCCGCCTACTCAATTGGTGGTTAAATCCGTCCAAATCCATTGGGGTCACGCCACCCATCCCTCTGGTTGGGCGCACTAAAAGACTGCCGCTTGGCAGCAGCCAGTATCTCACGGTCATCCTGGATAACCTTCAGGTAGCTTATTTAGGCCAGAATTGGAAAAACCATGACCTCAACACCCTGAAAAAGCAAATCTGTTGGGACCCGACAGCAGACTTGCCGGACAACATTGAAGATCTGCGCTATGGGCTTGTCTCAGTCGGTAATACAACCGATCTCGTACGCGAACAACCATGCGTATTTTTGGCGCCCGAAAACCTTCTCAAGTCGCTAACAGTCAGTCTAATGCTTGGCCCGCAAGCCAAACGCCACGCCCTGAGCTTCCATCTAGAGATCAACGCCCTTTGGCTACAAAGAGATAAATACCAGGAAGAGTTTATTGCCATCCTAAACACGCTTGATCACCTACATCCCTTGCCAAGTGCATCAGAGTGTCAAGAGCTGGAACTGAAGAGTTGTCGATTATTTCTAGACGGATGGCCGGTCGACAACCTCTCCTATGCTGTATTTCGATTATTGCGTACTGAAACGCGTGGGCGTGAGCGGGCTAGTAGCGCTTCTCCTTGGAACCGGCTTTTTGCGCAAGCTGAACACATCGCCCAAATCTGGCACGCGGGTGAGCGTGAACTGTGGGAGTCGCCCCAGGACGCTTGGGAGGAATGCAATGGCCTTCTGAGTGAGGCTGGCAAACTCCTGCGCGCCGATCCGTTTTACTTGCCTGAAGAGGCCGAGAATATCTATTATGACGTCCTCAAAACCTGCAAAGCTAAGATCATCCCCGCAGAATCGTCCAAGGGGGGTATGCGTGATTACCACGGATGGGTGGAAGATGACCCGGCCTTCGGCCAACTGCTGGAGGCGCACGAGCTTGATCCCAGGTTAGATTGGACGGAACGCATGAGCCGCTATGAAGGCGCGCTACAACGCACGCGCCATCTTCTCGGCCGCTTCGGCGGCGATGATTCCGGCGCTATGCGCGGCGGCTAATTCATCGCCTTTATCTGTCAGGCCGGTCTCTAGGCCGCAAAGGGAACTGAACAAGAGGGACGCGACATGGCTATTGAACTCAATGCAAACGATCACCAGCGCCTGGTACATCTACTAAGCAAACACCCCGATTGGCAACTCCCCTCGGATCGCGTCACCCTCCTGGAGGACGTCTTCATCGGCACGCCGCGCCGCCAGGATATCCAGGCCTTGATCGATCTCAGCGGCGCGCCGCGCCCGGCGGCCTTGCGCACTATCAATCGACTTATCCACTTCGGTCAGGTTGTTCCCGGCCGTGAGGCGCTCGGCGTCCTGATCAACAAGCTCTTAAGCTACGGGGGCGATAGCGCCGACGCCGCTTTTCTGCGTGAACTCTTCCAGCGTTACCCTTTTGAGCTGGCGCCGGTGATCACCCAGGATCTGCGTGAACCGTGGCGCGGTCAAGAGACGGCCAACAGTGTCAAAGATGGCGTCGTGCGCGCCAGCCACACCTTGAACCACGTCAATGTGTTGGCGCTGGGTGCGCAAGCAGGGGAGGCCGTCGTGCGCTTGCGCGTGCAGGATGTCGATGGACAGCATGGTCTGGGCACCGGCTTCCTGGTCGGTGAACGCCTGATAATGACCAACCACCATGTGATCCCAGAGCCAGAGGTGGCACAAACGGCCGAAATCACCTTCTTTTATGAACTGGACGCTAACCGGATAGAGCGGCCAACTTTTGTTACGCGCGCCCTGGCCGGCGGCCTGTTCTATACCAACGCCGAACTGGATGTGACCATTGTAGAGATCGCGGCTGTTCCACCTGGCGTGCAGCCCTTGCAGCTGCTTGGCCGGCGCATAAAGCGGAATGAGCGGATCACCATCATCCATCACCCCGGCGGCCTTTACAAGAAAATTTCTTTGCACAACAACTTCGTCGTCTTTGCTGACGAGCGGAATCTGCAATATATCACCACGGCCGAGGCCGGCTCTTCAGGCGCGCCGCTCTTTAAAGACGAGGATTTCAACGTGGTTGGCATTCACCATAGCAGCTTCCAACCGGCCGAAGCCGGTGCCGACCTATCCTATCGGCGCAATGAAGGCACCAGCATGATCGCTATCCTCGAAGAACTGGCCCGGCTGCCGGAAATTTACGCCAGGCTGCAACTATCGTAGGTCGATTTTCCCAATCCCGCCACCCCGCTAGTCGATTTGCCCAATCAACCTACACGTGCCAATCGGCCGATTGCCCCAATCCCGCCACACCGCTGGTCGATTTGGAAAATCGACCTACATGTGCCAATCGCATCACCTCGTTGGTCGATTTGGAAAATCGACCTACATGTGCCAATCGGGCGGTTGCCCTATCCCGCTACCCCGTTGGTTGATCTTCCAGATCGACCTGCCCACACCGCGTGTGCAGTTGGCCCGCTTGCGCGCCTGCTGTAGGTCGATTTTCCAAATCGACCTGCCCGGCCAACCGCACGCTTGACCCAATGGCATCACCCCGTTGGTCGATTTTCCAAATCGACTGCCTGCCCGGTTGACCCGCGTGCGCGGCCGAAATTTAAGCTCTTTGCTATACCATCCGCCGCAACCCTGATCTAAACTAATAGCATAAGACACAGGAACCTGTATGCATCTGATTCAGCCCAGATCAAACCCTATCAGCCCGCCTGGTAACCCCACAGTCGGTCAATTCGCCCCCACACCCCATGCGGCGGCGCGCGCCATCGCGACGCAGACAAAAGCCACCCCCAGATTTCAACCGTCTGCGCCCCACCCGACACAAAAAAAGAGGCCCGCGCGCCGGTGCGCGGGCCTCTATGAATGGGAAAGGCTGCTGGACGAGTTAGCCGCTTACCCAGGTCTGGATCAATTGGCGGACGGTGCAGTCGCCGCTGGCCCCCGAACACCCCGCAATCACGACCAAAATCACCACACCCACATTGACAATCGCGCGTTGATGGCGCACCAACTGGCTCACAAAGTACCCCAAGTAAAAGCAAATGCGGTCGAACATGGCTTGATTTCCTTTCAACTCGTTGGGTGTAAACCGCTTGAGGGCGCGCCGGTTGTCCCTTCTAGAAGCTCAAGCCGTTACAACATCATTTTTTTGTATTCACGTGTGAACGTTCTTATAATCATCAGATTAGCAGATCAGGCATCGCCATAAAAGTGCAAGCGATAATCAATGGATAAACATTCTCTAGGCTCTTGTAGGGCGATTTTGCAAATCGCCCCTATTGACAGCACCAGGCGGTGGACGAATTGGAAATTCGTCCTACTTGTAGGGCGATTTTGCAAATCGCCCCTGTTGACAGCACCAGGCGGTGGACGAATTGGAAATTCGTCCTACTTGTAGGGCGATTTTGTAAATCGCCAGGCCGTTCTACAGTTTGTTAAACCGGCTTAAACCAGGTCAAATCAAGATTTCAGAGACAGCGCCATGCATCAGAACCGAGATTCCCATATCAGCAGGAGGTAGCGTCATGAGTGTCCAGTTAAGTGCGCCGGACTTCGGCCGTCTGGTCGAAATCCTGCAGGAGTTGCCCGACTTTAACTTACCCGACAAGCGCGTCGACTTCGTCGAAGAGGCTCTCTACCCTTCTCCGCGCCGGCAAGATATCCTGGGCCACCTTGATCTGGCCGGCACGCCGCACACCGTCGCCGTGCGCCTGATCAACCGGTTGCTGCACTTCGGTCAGGATATACCTGGCCGAGAAGTCCTGAGCCTGCTCATTGACAAACTGCTCGCCTCCTACATCGGAGGAGGCGACAAGGCCGACTTTCTGCGCGCATTGCTGACTCGCTACCCCTTGACCGGCCCTGCGGTCGGCGGGAGCGATAAAGCGCCGTCATTACCCACCTCGCCGGCACCCCCGGCCCCCCCGCTCGACGCCGACCCTCATCTAAACCAACTGCGCCAACAGTTGGCCGGGGGCCAGGTTGTGCTCTTCATCGGCGGCGATTTGCCCGCCGCGGTGACCGGCCTGCCCTCCCGCGCCGATCTGGCCCATGCCCTGTGCGCCCGCTTTGACCTGCCGCCCACAGACTCCCTGGCCGAAGCCGCCCAATACCTCAACCGCGCCGGCCGGCGCTATGATTTCACCAAATTTCTACGTGAAACCCTCGACACCGCCGGCCAACAACCCGCCCCCTTTCACCGCCAGCTTGCCGCCCTGATCACGACCCCCGGCGTCGCCCTGATCGTCACCACTGCTTATGACGACTTGCTGGAAACAGCCTTGCGTCAGGCCGGCCTGGCCTTCCACCGCGTGGTGCGTAGCAGCGAAGTCGCCTTCATCACTCCGCAGCGGCCCACACTCATCAAGCTCTACGGCGCGCTCGACCAACCGGAAACGCTGACCGTCACCGAAGATGACCACACCGGTCTGGGGCGCAACCGCGACAAAGAGAACCTGCTCGACGAAGTGCGCACGGCTCTGCGCCGCCACGCCGCCCTGTTCCTCGGCTACAACCTGGCCGACCCTGATTTCAAACTGCTCTGGCGCGAAGTGCTTGACCGCATGAGCCCATTTCCTATTGGCGCCACCGCCGTCTGGCCGGGCATGTCTGCCGCCGAGCAGCGCGTTTGGGCCGACCGTCACATCCAGGTGGTGGGCGACGACCCGCTCGTCTACCTGCAACGCTTGTGGCCGCTGACGCCGCCGGCCCACGCCACCGCCCAGGAACCACGGGCGCCAACAGATAACACACCGCCGCCCATTCGCTATGGGGTCGGCAACCGCTGGGCGACCCTGGTGGGGGTCAACCATTTCGAAGAACAGCAAAATTTCCCGGCCCTGCATGTGTGTGTCAATGACGCCCGCGCCTTGCACACGCAACTGCTGCACGCCGGCTACACATCGGAACGCGTTCGCCTGCTGGCCGACGATGCGGAAGTTTTGCCCACGCGCCCTAACATCCTGGCGCAACTCAAGAGCGTGGCCGACGCCACCGCGCCGGATGATCTCCTGCTCTTTTTCTTCAGCGGCCATGGCGACGTAGTGGGGAACGTCCCTTACCTGATCGCCCGCGACAGCCGCCTGGCTGTCCTGGCGGAGACCGCCATCCCCATCGCCAAGGTCAAAGCGATTTTGCAGGCTGCGCCGGCGCGCGCCAAAGTCATCCTCCTGGATGCCTGCCACGCCGGGGCTGAGCTCCCCGGTAAGGCGGCCCTGCCGCTCTCGCCCGACTTCATCCGCCGCGTGTTCGAGGAGGCGGAAGGGCTGGTCATCCTGGCCTCGTCCATGCAAGCGCAGCGCAGCTACGAATGGCCCGCGCAACAGCGCAGTGTCTTCACCCACTACCTGCTGGAAGCCTTAAGCGGGGCCGCCGACCGCGACGGCAAAGGCTTCGTCACCATCTCCGACGCGGCGCGCCATGTCACGGACGGAGTGAAGCTGTGGGCCAGTCAACATGGCCTCGGCCAGACCCCCACTTTCCAGGCCGCTGTGGCCGGGGAGATTATTCTGGCGCGCTATGCGGCCGAACCCACATCCCAGGAGGCCCACGATGTCTGACGCCGGACGCCCACCAGGCTTGATCCCCGACCGCCTGTTAAATGACACCAAGACCGGCGACCGCATTCTCTTCCTGGGCGCGGATTGGCCGCTGGGATATGCCGGCGCGCCGCCCAGCCGGCCCGAACTGGCCCAGGCCCTGGCGGCGCGCGACAATCTGCAGCGCAATCAAGCCTGGCCGGAAACCGCCCAGGGTTATCTGGCGCAATTCCCGGCTGATAGGCAGGGTCTGGCCAGCTTTGTCCTGGAGCAGACCAGCCGCCCGCCGGTCAAGCCCGGCCGGCTGCACGCCGCCATCGCCCGCGCCGGCTTTCGCGCCATCGTCACCGCCTGGTACGATGAACTGCTGGAGGAGGCCCTGCGTGACGCCGGCTACCGCGTCAACCGCGTGGTGCGCGACCAGCAATTGGCCTTCGCGCAGCAAGGCGAGCGCGAAACGATCGTCATCAAGCTGTTCGGCTGTCGCAGCGACCCGGCATCGCTGGTGTTAACCGCCTGGGATCACGCCGAATTGCTGGATCAGCTCAACCGCAAGCTGGAAATCGTGACCGCGCTGTGCACCCTGCGCCCGCCCCTGTTCGTCAACTGGGATATGACCACAGATATGCCGATGCGGCTCTTTGTGCGCGCCTCCGCCCACATGACCGAATATATGCGGCGCGCCTATGCCGTCTGGCCGCAGCCGGTAGCCGATATTCAGGCCGTGTGGCGCGACCGGAACGTCGAGTTCGTGCAGGCGGACGCCGCCGCTTTCCTGGAGACGCTGGCCGCGCAGTTGCCTCATGCGGCCGCCATGACTGCGGCCGGCCCGGTGCGCGTGCAGCGCCCGCCGTATAAATTTCTTGACTACTTCACCCCGGAAGACGCGCCGATCTTTTGCGGGCGCGATATCGAGAGCCAGGATGTGCTACGGCTGACGCTGGCTCACCGCTGGCTGACCCTGTTCGGGCCGTCGGGGGCCGGCAAGACCTCGCTGCTGCTGGCCGGCGTGGTTCCGCGCCTGGCGGCGGAAGGATATCAGCCGGTCTATGTGCGCGCGCTGGACGATCCCTTGCCCGCCCTGCGCAAGGCCATTGCCGCCCGCGCCGGCAGCGATCAATGGACGGCGGGGGGAAATCTGCGCAGCTTCCTGTCGGCGCTGCTGGCGCCCCAGGACAAGTTGATCATCCTGCTGGATCAGTTCGAAGAGCTGTTCCTGCGCGTGGGGAGGCGGCGCAGACGGCATTCTTCCGCGAGATGGCGGAAGCGCTGCATGAGCCGGAACGCGAAGTGCGCGTGGTGTGCAGCTTGCGCGAGGATTACCTGGCGCAACTGGACGTGGCGCGGCCGTTCTTGCCGGAGGTTTTCACCCACAGCCGCCGGCTGACCGTCCTGCCGCGCGTCGGGGCGCGCGTGGCCATTACCGAGCCGGCGGCGCGGGCGGGGGTAACGGTGGAAGCGACCCTGGTGGAGGCGTTGGTGGGGGCCGAAACGCGCCAGGGGGCCGGGCCGACCGGCGGCGACCTGGTGGAGAAAGATGGTCTGGTGCCGCCGGCCGCCTTGCAGATTGTGCTCGACCGGCTGTACCGGGCCGCCTTGCCGGCGGGCCATACGCCGGAAGCGCCGCCGCCGGCCGGGCTGACATTGACGCTGGCGGCTTATCGCGCCATCCGCCACCGGCAGCGCACGGCCGACGGCGAGCGCGAACTGCGCGGGGCGGAGGCCATCCTGGCCGGCTATGTGGAGCAAGGGCTGGCGCGCCTGGCGGAATTGTCGGCGGACCCTGACCTGGGGCGGGCTATCCTCAAGGTGATGGTGACCAGCCAGGCGACCAAGGCGGCGCTGACGCCGGCTGAAATCGTCGCCTGGCTGGAGGAGGCGGGCGACATCCGGGCCGGCCATGAGCGCGACCGGAGGCGGGTGGAAGATACGCGCCTGGGACTGGAACGCGTGCGGCTGCTGCGCGGCTTTGAGCGCGACGGCCAGGCTTACTATGAGCTGGCGCATGATCATCTGGCGGCCGAGATCGCCACCTGGATCAGCGCCGCCGAGGTGCAGCGGCGGCTGGCGCGTGAGCTGCTGCGGCGCGAAATGGACAACTGGCGCGGGGCCGGCCTGCTCATCCGGCCGGAGGTGCTGGCCCTGATTGACGAACGGCGCACCGAACTGACGCGGCTAGGAAAAGCCGAACTGGAGCTGCTGTTCCGTTCGACGCTGGCGGCGGGCGGCGACGCGCCCTATTGGTTTGAGCGCGCCCGCTCCGCCGGGGTGGATGTGGCGATGCTGGCGCAGGCGGCCCTGCGTAGCCCCAACTTCCGCGCCCGGGCAGCAGCCGTGGCGGCTCTGGGCCGGATCGGCGCGGCCTTTGCCGACGAGTTGATGGCAGCGCTGGCCGACGATTACCCCCAGGTGCGCGTGGCCGCCATCCGGGCTCTGGAACGCCTGCAACCTGACGCCGCCTGGCACAGCCGAATGCGCTATGAATGCTTTGTGCCCGCCGGCCCGTTCCGGATAGGGGACGACCGGGGGAACAGCGACGAAAAACCGGCCCATGAACTCAATCTGGCGGCTTTCTACATCGGCAAATATCCGGTGACCAACGCCGACTACCAGCGCTATATGGATGACCTGGGGCGGGTCTTTCATATTCCGGCCGGCAAAGAGCAGCACCCGGTGGTGAGTGTCGCCTGGCGTGAGGCGGTGGCTTACGCCGGCTGGGCCGGCCTGCGCCTGCTCAGCGAGGCGGAATGGGAGAAGGCCGCCACCTGGCAACCGGCGTCGGCCGACCGAGGGACCGGCTTCTTCCGACGCCAGCCGCAGCCGGGGCGCAAGCTCAAATACCCCTGGGGCGACACGTTTGACGCCGGCAAGTGCAATGTTTCGGAAAGCAAGCGAGGCGGCACGACGCCGGTGGGCGCGTATTCGCCCCAGGGGGACAGCCCTTACGGCGCGGCCGATATGAGCGGCAATGTGTGGGAATGGACCAGCAGCCTCTACAAGCCTTATCCCTACGCGGCGGCTGACGGGCGCGAAGACCCGGGCGACACCGACAGCCGCGTTATCCGCGGGGGAGCGTTTTATGACAGCAGCACTGCCGCTCGGGGCGCGTATCGCCTCAACTCCGTCTACTCCGGCATCGTCAGCCGCGGGTTTCGGTGTGGTGTGGGTTCCGGTTTGTTCTCTCCACCCCCTGCTGGC
This sequence comes from Chloroflexota bacterium, assembly GCA_041918535.1. Classification (GTDB taxonomy): domain Bacteria; phylum Chloroflexota; class Anaerolineae; order Promineifilales; family Promineifilaceae; genus DAOTXO01. The sequence continues at coordinate 420 of JAYRVN010000449.1, read as the reverse complement.
GGCTGATTGCTGGCTGCTGTTTGCTGGGGGGATTCTCAAGGGGGCGACGCCCCCTTGAGTCGCCGCGCAGCGGCGATCGCCGCCCGGGCGATTTACCCAATCGCCCTACAACGACGAATTTCCAATTCGTCCACCGCGCTACCAACAGGGGCGATTTACAAAATCGCCCTACATGTAGGACGAATTTCCAATTTGTCCAACGCGCTACATGTAGGACGAATTTCCAATTCGTCCGCCGCGCCGCCAACAGGGGCGATTTACAAAATCGCCCTACATGTAGGACGAATTTCCAATTCGTCCATCACGCTGCCAACACGGGCGTTTTACAAAATCGCCCTACATGTAGGACGAATTTCTAATTCGTCCACCGCGCTGCCAACAAGGGCGATTTACAAACTCGCCCTACATGTAGGACGAATT
>JAYRVN010000448.1:0-2280 GCA_041918535.1 Chloroflexota bacterium | reverse complement strand
GGCACCAGGTGTATCCGGGCGGCCAATAGGTCGCGAAAGGTGTCAAAGTCGAGCGACCCTTCGATGACGGCCACGCTGCCCACATGCATGTGGACGGTCGGCGTCTCCAGGGTAAGAAATGAGGCGTCAAGGCCGGTGAGCGGTTGCATAGGTTGAGCCTGCTCCTTGTTAGAATTCAGCCCAGGCCATCTGGACTGACATACTGCCTGATTATATCTCAGCCGGCGCGCTCTGGCTTGATGAATGGGCCCGAATGAGGCGGAGAAGGGCGTGACAGATGCGCGGGCGGCCGGTTTGGGGTATCCTGGAGGTATGGATGAACAAACGCGCCTGACAACCGCTTACTGGTGGCGAGCGAATCGGCCGAAAACTGTGTGCGAAGCCTCGCCGCGTCCTGACCAACTGTGTCCCACTTGCCGGCAAGGGCGGCTGGCTTATGATGCACTGTTTCGCCTGGTCTGCCCGCTGTGTGGATTTTCGGCCGAAACTGGCGGTTATACCTGATAAGCGCCTCCCGTGCGGCGTGCCCGCTACCATCCCCGCCTGACATGCGCCGACAGCGTGGCGTCCGCGTAGGGCAGGCGCGTGGCATTCCCAACCCGGTCCGGCTAATATAGAGACCATGCGATCCTCCTCCCGTTGGTTGCGCCTCATTCTGTCGGCCTACCTGGCCCTGGGCGTCATCTATGCCCTGATCACGCCGCCTTTTGAGGCTTCCGATGAGTTGTGGCATTACCCGCTAGTCCGCCACCTGGCCGACGGCAATCCGTTGCCCGTGCAAGACCCGACCCAGGTCGGCCCCTGGCGACAAGAGGCCAGCCAGCCGCCGCTCTACTACTATCTGGCCGGTGGTCTAATGGCAGGCATTCAGACCGACGATATGGAGAGTGTACGTCGTCTCAATCCGCATGTGGATAATGGCGTGATCACATCCGACGGCAACATCAACCTGGCCTTGCATGACCCCCGCTGGAACCCCTGGCAGGGGGCGCTTCTCGCCGTGCGTGTGGCGCGTCTCTTTTCAGTCGGGCTTGGCGCGCTGACGGTTCTACTCACCTATGCCCTGGCGCGGGCCGCCTTTCCTCAGCGGCCGGATATTGTCCTGGGCGCAACCGCGTTTAACGCCTTTTTGCCGATGTTTCTCTTTATCAGCGGCTCCGTCAACAACGATAACCTGATCATACCGCTGACTTCGCTGGCCTTGTGGCTGATGGCGCGCCTGGTGGCCCGGCCCGGCGCGCCGCATCGAATTTGGCGCTGGCTAGGCATCGGGTTGGTCATTGGGGCCGCCGCGCTGACGAAAGTTAGCGGCGTGGGCTTGTTACCCCTGGCGGCCGGGGCCCTGGTAATGGCGGAATGGCGGCGTCAAACCGATTTGTCTGTCTATCGCCGCCTGGGACGGGCTCTCCTGCGCGCCATCCCGCCGCTTCTGCTGATTGCAGGGGTGGTTGCAGCCACGGCCGGCTGGTGGTATGCGCGTAATCTGCGTCTGTATGGCGACTGGAACGGTTGGAGCGCGTTTATCCGGGTGTTGGGGCAACGCGCACACCCGGCCACCCTGGCGCAATTGTGGGACGAACGCGCCGGTTTTCTTATGTCGTTTTGGGGGTTGTTCGGCGGGGTGAATGTGCCGATGAGCGCCTGGGTCTATCAGCTCCTCAACGGCGCGCTTCTGGCGAGCGTCGGCGGCTTTGCCCTCCGACTGATTCAGGTCTGGCGGCGCTCAGCGCCCGGTTCAATCGTCCGGTCGCCGGCCGCCATGGTTGAAGCTGGTCTAAACAGCCTGGCGCGCCGTTTTCCCCTGGTGTTGTGCGGCTTGTGGTTGGCAGCCGTTGTCGTGGGCGTGATTCAGTGGGCCACACTGACATGGTCGTCACAAGGGCGGTTGGTGTTTTCGGCATTATCGGCCGAATCTCTTCTTCTTTCCGCCGGCCTTCTCGCCTGGCTGCCCTATCGCCAGGGTCGTTGGCTCAGCGCCGCCTTGTCCGGCTGCCTTTTCGTCGTGGCGGCCCTGGCCCCATTTGTCTGGATTCAGCCCGCGTATCGCCCCCCGGCCCCATACGCGCCGCCCGGCAGACCGCTGGCCGCCATGCCCGGAGAAACCGGACTGGCTACCTTCAACGGTCAGTTGCGCTTGAACGCCGCCACCCTCAGCGCTGAGGTGTTGGAGCCGGGCCAAAGCCTGGATGTCTATCTGACCTGGGAAGTGCTGGCTCCCCTCAGCCACGATTGGAGCGTTTTTGTGCACCTGGACGATCCCATCCTGGAAAACCCTGTGGC
>JAYRVN010000447.1:0-4692 GCA_041918535.1 Chloroflexota bacterium | reverse complement strand
ATGTGCGACTTTTCCCCATCCAGGGATGGCAGCAGAATTGGTATGTGCCGTTCAGCTCACACAACAACTATGTGGACATCTTCGCGCAACTGGGCCTGGTTGGACTGGCGTTGTTTGTGGGCCTGATGCTTGCGCTGGGGCGGGAGACCTGGCGCTTGCGGCTACGCGTCACGGACGGCTTTACCCGTGGTTACATCTATGCTTGTCTGGGCGGCTTGATAGGCAGTCTGTTTGCCGGCATGTTAGGGGATTGGTTTCTGCCCTTTGTCTACAACCTTGGTTTTGCGGGGATGCGCTCCAGCATCATTCTGTGGCTCTTTATGGGCGGCATGTTGGTGATTAAACGACACGTCGATCAGGCCGACGCAGATGCTGCGTTGGAAATAACCGACTGAGCATGAAAATCTTGTGTTTGGTGGATTGGCCGATGTTGCCCCCTTCCCGCTGGTTATGGGATTACCTGCCTGGGAACACCGATCAGGTAGATTTTGTCACGATAAGCAGCCCGCGCGATCGCTTCCCCGGCTATGGCAAGCTGCTGGCTTATTACCCCCAGTACGCCTGGCTTGGCCTCAAAGCCTGGCCGCGGTTAGCCGACTACGACCTGATCGTGGCCTGGGAGGGCAAGAACGGTGTGGCGCTGGCCCTGCTGCGCTCCTTATTGAGGCGTAGTCGGCCGCCCATGCTCATTCTCAATTTTGTCCTTAAGGGGCAGGTGGTTTTGAGCAATTTGTGGTTGATGCGTTTTGCGCTGCGCTCGGTGGATCGCCTCAGTTGTGTTTCCAATCAGGAGGTGGCTTACTACCCCCAGGTCTTGCGCCTGCCTGCCGATGTCTTTGTCCAGATGCCCACCGTCTGGCCGGATCATTATACCGACCGCCTGCCTACCGTCGGCGACTACATTTTCGCCGCCGGGCGCTCTCACCGAGATTATGCAACGTTGCTTGAGGCCGTGCGCGGCCTGCCGGTGCGGCTCATCGTCAACGCCCGCTCCTTCAATCTCCAGGGATTGAGTGCCCCAGACAATGTCACGCTCAACCCTTTTTTGCCTTCGGCCGATTTTCATCGGTTGGTGCTCGGCGCCCGCTTTGCCGTCTTGCCCTTGCACGCCGCCCGCCATGCCTCCGGCGAAACCTTTCTGCTCGAAGCTATGTCGGCGCGGAAGCCGGTCATTGCCACACGAACCTATTCGACGGTGGAATTCATTCGGCCGAATCACAACGGTTTGCTCGTCGAACCGGGAGATGTCAGCGGTCTGCGGCGCGCCATCGAACAGTTGCTGGCTGACGAAGCGCGCACCGCGGCCATGGGACTCAACGCCCGTCAAGATTACGAGCAGAACTGGTCTTTACCTGTCATTGCGCGCCGGGTTGAGACCCTGGCCCGGCAAATTGTCGAACGGAGTTTGAGCCGATGAAGTCACCCGCGCGTCTGGCCTCAGCTGCCTATTTCAAGGTCATAGACCTGTTGCCGGATTCTTTGAAATGGCGGCTGGCGCGTACTTCCCTGGTGACGTTTTACCGACGCTTGACCCCATGGTTAGGCCGCGGCCTGGGGGATGGACTGCACCGGATTGATTCCGGCCCGCTGGCCGGCTACTGGATCAATCTCGAATCGGGAGCGGCGCGCGGTTACCCATCTATTCGGCAATATCAGAAGGGCAGCTACGAACCGTTGGTGGCGGCAGTGATTGACCGCTATTGCCGACCGGGCGCGGTTGTGTGTGATATCGGCGCGCATTTGGGCTATTTCTCTTTGCTGATGGCGCAACGAATCGGCCGAAACGGCTTATGTCTGGCCTTCGAACCGAATCAAGCCAATTACGCGCGACTGATGCAAACCGTTGCCGCCAATCGGCTCGACAATCTGCGTGTCGTCCCGGCCGCTGTAGCCGCGCAATCGGGCCCAATCCGCTTTGCGGTTCACGCCAACTCCCTCATGGGGCATCTGCATGACCCGGCTGACAATGGCGCTGCGCCCGGCGAGGTTTTGCATTACGACACCGTGTCAGCCGTCTCCCTGGATGACTACTGGAGCGAAAACTCGCTCCCGGCGCTCACCTTTATCAAAATTGACGTAGAGGGCGCGGAAGAGGCCGTCTTGCAAGGGGCGGAAGGTTTGTTGCGCGCTCAGAGGCCGGTTTTGTTGATCGAAGTGCATCATTCGGCCGATTCCCACCATGCCCCTCGCCTCGGCCAATGGCTGGCGTCGTTGGGATATCACCTGTTCACCCTGGCCGACCAGCCTATACCGCCCGCCGACCTTACCCCCGGCCACGTTCTGGCCCTCCCCGCCCAAGAGGCATCGCCGCCCACCCTATGACGACCCCGGCCCCGTTCTCAGGCAAAGCGTTGACTGCGCCCACAGCCCGCCCCCTGGTTGCCGTTTTGACCCTGGCGCTGATAACCCGCCTCGCCGCTGCACTTTATCTCGGCGAAGCCGTGACGGCCTTACCTGGCATTGCTGATCAGCTCTCTTATCACGCCTTGGCCCTACGCGTTCTGGGCGGACACGGCTTTTCCTTTGAGCAAGCCTGGTGGCCGATGACGGCTGCCGGCGCTCCCACCGCTCACTGGTCCTTTCTTTACACCCTCTATCTGGCCGCCGTTTATGCCGTAACCGGGGTGCATCCCCTGGCGGCTCGCTTGCTCCAGGTTGTAGCGGCCGGCATTCTCTGGCCCTGGCTAACTTATCGCTTAACCTGGCGTGTGTTTAAATCCTGGCCCGCGGTCAGCCGCATAGCCTGGCTGGCCGCCCTCTGGACTGCGCTTTATGGCTATTTCATCTACTACAGCGCCGCCCTGATGACCGAAACCTTCTATATCCTGGCTATTTTGTGGACACTGGATTGCAGTCTGCGCCTGGTTGAACGACCCGCTGCGCCGTGGCGGATGTGGCTGGAATTGGGCTTGGCGCTGGGCGTGGCCGTCTTGCTGCGTCAGGTTTTCCTCTTGTTCATCCCGTTCTTGTTCCTTTGGCTGGTCTGGCGCCGTTGGGCGGCGCTCCGGCGCACCTTGTCGGGCCTAGCCCTGGCGCTCGTCTTGTTAGGCTTGCTGATTGGGCCATTCGCCTGGCGCAATTGGCGAGTATTCCATCATTTTGTTCTACTCAACACCAATGCCGGATTTGCCTTTTACTGGTCCAATCATCCCATACATGGCACGCGTTTCATCCCGCTCTTCACCGATGACATGCCTTCGTATCAGGATTTGACGCCGCCGGAGTTACTCTCTCTGAATGAGGCGGAATTGTCCGACGCGCTCATGGCGCGAGGGCTGGATTTCATTCGCGCTGATCCCGTGCGCTTTATCCGCCTGAGCCTCAGCCGGATACCGGTCTATTTCATGTTTTGGCCGAGTTCGGCGTCGAGTCTACTGAGCAACCTCGTTCGAGTTACCTCGCTCGGCGTCGCCCTGCCTTTTATGCTCATCGGGGCCTGGCGTTGGTGGCGCAGCCCGGCGCGTCATGCCGATCCGGCGGCCGCCGACGGTTTCCTGCTGCTGTTGTTCATTCTTGTTTATTCCGCCGTGCATCTGGCCTCCTGGGCAGGCATCCGCTATCGTCTGCCGGTGGATGCCGCCGCCTTGATTTTCGCCGCTTATGGGCTGCAGAGTCTTCTCCCTCTGCGCCTCGCGTCTGAGGCATGAAGTTGGAGAATAGCCTTCAAGATCGTGGTTCGAAACGCGGTTGGCCGGAGGAAGGGCGGCGCTGGCGGCGTCTTTTGCCCGGCCCTCTTCTGGTCGTCCTGTTGCTGATCCTGGGGCTTTGTGTGCCGTTCTTGCTGTTCTATGGGTCGGGGCAACTGCCGGGAGACACCGCCGGCGAACATTATCCGTTTCAATCCGTGGCGCTGGCAGCGATTCATGCCGGCGAACTGCCGTTGTGGAATCCGTATGCTTTTGGCGGCACCCCGTTACTGGCCTATCCGCTTAATAGCTTGCTCTATCCTTCGCAGCTCTTGTTATGGCTCCTGCCGCTCTCCCAGGCTTTTGCGCTGAATCAGTTACTGCACGTTCTCTTTATCGCCGTCGGGATGTATGTTTTGCTTCGGCAGCATTGTGACGGCGTGGCTTCCGCCATCGGCGCTTTCGTTTTTGCTGCCGGCGGGCCGGTGTTCTTCCGGCTTACCCAGGGACAGAACTCTTTTCTGCAAGCGTTGGCCTGGCTTCCCTGGATTTTCGTTTGCCTGGAACGCTTTTGGGCGCGCCGCCAAGTGGGTTGGGTGTTGGCGCTCAGTGGCGTTTTGTCGCTTCAATTTCTCGGCGGATTTCCCACGCTTAGTTACTATTCGGGCCTGACTATTGGCCTGTATACACTCGGCCGATCGCTCCCCCTTCTCGCGCAGGGTCAGTGGCGGTCGGCGGCGCAGGCGTGGGCCTGGACCGCCCTGGCCTTGCTGTTGACGGCCGGCCTGACCGGCGTGCAGCTTCTACCCACGCTGGAAATGATGCAACGGGTGGGGCGCCTGTCTCCCAGCCTTGAATTCATTCAAGCGGGGTCATTAGCTCCGCGCAATCTCATCACCACCTGGCTGCCGGACATTTTTGGCAGCCCGACCACGCACACCTCTATCAACGGCGCCAATTGGGGTGAGCATAATCTGTACATCGGCGCTTTCCCCTGGCTGGCCGTACTCATCACCCTGATCTTCTTCAGGCAACATATGCCTGCGGCTCGGCGTTATCTGGGCAT
>JAYRVN010000446.1:0-5270 GCA_041918535.1 Chloroflexota bacterium | reverse complement strand
ATTGCGCTTCTTTGAATTTCAACCTGATGATCAGGTTGTTGGGCGGCTGCTGCCTCTCGACAATCTTGCCCATCGCACCCTTTCGCACAACTTGATGCTCTTCTACACCGGCATCACCCGCCCCGCCGGCGATATACTGACCGAACAGCAAGCCAATATCGTCAATCGGCTACCCATTTTGCGACAGATGAAGCAACTGGCTTACAGCGCCTGCGCTGAATTGCTGGCCGGCAATGTCGCCGCACTGGGCGAACTCTTGCACGAGGGCTGGTTGCTCAAACGGCAAATGGCCAGCCGCATCAGCAATGCCTTCATTGATGATATCTATGCGGCGGCCCGGCGCGCCGGGGCTATGGGCGGCAAGATAACCGGCGCCGGCGGCGGCGGCTTTCTCTTGCTCTATTGCCCCATAGAAAAGCAACCGGCAGTCCGGGCGGCGCTGGCTGAGCTCCAGGAATTGCCCTTCCGCCTGGAACCGGATGGCTCAAAAGCTATCTTCAATTACAAGCGTATTTAGGCCGCGGTCCGTTACCTGAGGCCATTGATTGTTAAGCATGATTGATCATTTCTGTCTGGAGGAGAAATAGCATGGAATTGGTGCGTGGATACTTGAATCAGGTTCAAGAACTGTTAGCAGTCGTGCCGGTTGCCTGCGTGGAAGACGTGATTCACGTTCTTCACCGGGCGCGTTTAGAGGGTCGCCGCATTTACCTCCTTGGCAATGGCGGCAGCGCTTCGACAGCTTCCCATTTCGCCTGTGATCTGGCAAAGAACACGCGGGTGGCCGGGTTGCCGGATGTCCGCGCCATAGCCCTGACGGACAACATGGCCATGATGACCGCCTATGCCAATGACGAAGGTTATGATCAAGTATTCGCGCAACAACTGGCCTCATTTGTCCAGGCCGGGGATGTGGTGATTGCCATTTCCACCAGCGGCAACTCGCCCAATGTGTTACGCGCCGTAGAGCAGGCAACGGCTGCCGGGGCGCTAACCATCGGTTTCACCGGGTTTGATGGCGGGATGTTAGGGCGTTTGGTCAAGGTGTGGGTGAACATTCCCAGTTGTTGTGTGCCTCAGGTGGAGGACGTGCACCTGGTATTGGAGCATTTGATTTGTTTCGCCCTGCATCAATTGGCGGCTCCCATGTTGATGCCCATGGAGGCGCAGCCGGCTACATTGGTCATGGCGGAAGTGGCAGCGCGCGCCGATAAATGAGCGTGTTTGAGTATGTGAATAACCCGTGAATTTTTGCCTGGTAAATCACCGGAAAGATGGTATATTTTCTGGTCTGAGGTGATATGTGGAGCTAAGACAATATTTGATGCCGCTGTATCGCTGGTGGTGGTTGCTGGTAATTGCCACGGTACTGGCGGCTGTCACCAGCTTCCTGGCGGGCCGCGAACAGCCTGCCACCTATCGGTCACGTTCGGCGCTATTGATCGGCAATGTTTTCAACAACCCGTATCCCAACGGCGCTGAATTCTGGCTAGGGCAGCAATTAGCGCAAACCTACGCGGATATTGCGCAGCGCCAACCGGTGCGTGATCAAGCCATGAAGGCGTTGGGCCTGCTCTGGCTGCCGGAATACCGTGTGACCGTGCCGTCTAATACGCTCTTGTTGGAAATCAATGTGACGGATACCGACCCGCTGCGCGCCCAGGCGGTGGCTCAAGAATTGGCTAACCAGCTTGTGTTGGTCAGTCCCACCGGCCCGCGGCCGAACGATCAAGCCCGTCAGGTCTTTATCACCCAGCAATTGACCACGCTGGAAGAGCAGATACAGAGCACGAATGAGCAGATTCAGGCGCGCCAGGGCGACCTGGGCCGGTTGGACAGTGCGCGTCAAATTGCGGATGTGACCAATCAGATCGGCGGGTTGCAGAATAAGCTGAACACGTTGCAGGCTAACTATGCCGCCTTGCTCACTAGCACGCGGCAGGGGGCCATTAACAGCCTGAGTATTATTGAAAATGCTTCAACGGCTGTTCAGACCGGCCCGGACGTGTTCCGCACCGTAGTGGCCGCGACGGCAGTGGGGTTGACGTTGGCGGTCGGGGCGGCTTACTTCCTGGATTACCTGGATGACACCTTGAAATCGGCCGAAGAGATTGCCGCTCTGGTCAAAATACCCTTGTTGGGGAGTGTGGTTAGTCTCAGTCGCGACCAGGAACCTGATCGTGGCCTGGTGGTAAGCAAACACCCACGCTCTGCCATTGCCGAATCGTTTCGCGCCTTGCGCACCGGCATCCAATTTTCTACCATGGAGCGACCAGGCCGCTTGCTGTTGGTCACCAGTTCCAGCCCCGGCGAAGGCAAAAGTACAGTCACAGCCAACCTGGCTTTGGTGTTGAGTCAGGCTAATCAACGGGTGTTGCTGATTGACGCCGACTTACGTCGTCCGGCGCAACATTCAATTTTTAAGCTCAGCAATTTATTGGGACTGACCTCGTTGCTCCTGGAAGTGGGGGAGGACGCTGACCTGAAGCAAGTGGAAGCGGCGGTGGCGGGCGTGGCGAACCACACGGAATATGGGATTGATGTGATTACTAGCGGCCCGATTCCTCCGAATCCTTCCGAGTTACTGGGCTTGACGCGCCTTAAGCACCTTCTGGATCATCTTCTGGGGCTTTACGACTATGTGGTATTGGATAGCGCGCCGGTCTTGCCGGTGACAGATACCGTGGTGTTAAGCACGCGGGCGCAGGGGGTGTTGGTGGTGGTGGAGGCCAAGCGCACTCGGCGTGGACGTCTCAAGCGCGCCGTGCAGGCCCTGGAGAACGTTAACGCCAATGTGATTGGGTTGGTGTTGAACCGGGTAGACCCTGAGGTCAAGAATTTGTATTATTACTATTATGAGTTGAAAGGCGGCGGGACCGATAATTCGGCCGAATCGCGTCGCAATGGACACACGCGACGCCGTCGGCGCGTCACCTTTACGGATTCGTAATCCCCACCAGGTTATCTAGGGCCTGATAGACATCCTCGAATAGGGGCAGTTCTGACCAAGCCGCTGCCGCGGGCAAGGCGCTTTGCGCCTGTCCTCTGCCGGTGCGCACCAGCGCCACTTGGCCGACTCCCGCGTTTAGACCTGCCTGAAGGTCGGTTAAAGCGTCGCCAATGAGGAGCGAAGCGGCCAGGTCCAAACTCATTTCGCGGGCGGCCTGGAGCAGAAGACCGGGGCGAGGCTTACGGCAGGCGCAGGCATCGTCGGGGGTGTGAGGGCAAAGGTAGACGGCGTCAATCCGCCCCCCGGCCTGCGCCACGACCTCGACCAGGCGCGTATTGATGGCTTGGGCTGCCGCCAGCGTCAGCAGCCCGCGCCCAACGGCGGATTGATTGGTGATGATGACGATAGTATGAGGTCCCTGGCGGAGGCGCGCCAAGGCTGCGAGCGCTTGTGGGTAGACGGTAACATCGGCCCAGGAGAGGATGTAATTCGGCCGATTCTCAACAATCACCCCATCCCGGTCTAAGAAAATAGCCGGCGTCATCTCAACCCTTGCGCTGTCGCACCGTAGCGTCTGTCAGGCGCGTATTGGGAATGGTCACTCGGTCTTCGCCGACCCGTATTTCGGCATTCAGTGTGCTAATCCCCTCCAGCACCCCCTCAACCTCATCTATCACCACGACATCCCCCACGGCGAATAGCTCGCGCGCATAAAAACCCGCCAGCACATTGCGCGCCACCTCGCGACCGCCCAACCCAAACGCCAGCGCCAGCCCGGCCACGACAATCGTCAGCACCGACGTAAATAGATTGGTCAACAGAGTGACGTCCAGCCCGATTTGCTCAATGACAATAATGACGACAATCGCCATGAGCAGAACGCGCACAATATTGCCGAGCGCCTGGTGGAAATCAATACCCATCCCCGCCAGCGCGCCTTGCACAGCCCGACTGACAAACTGCACCAGCAACGAGCCGAGGATGAGCGTAACCAATCCAGCCACGACCGACGGCAAAAAGCCGATGAATTTCTCCAACGGTTGCACCGCTTCGGACAACCCAATGTGCTTGAGAGCCGTCAGCAAGAAGTTCAGCAGGATTAGCCAGTAGAAGAGCGCGGCTACCAGACTGGAAGGCGTTTGCGTGATTTGCGCTTGCTGTAAGCCGCCGGTCAAACCCGTCCGCTCGATCAGTTTGTCGAAACCAACGCGCTGCCCTAGACGGACGACGATCGCCCGCACCAGCCTCGCCAGCAGCCAACCAACCGCCAGAATGAACAGAGCCAGCAGCAGCGAGGGGAAAAACTCAACCAGGCCGGTGACGAGTCCGGTAAGCGTGGATCGAATGCTATCCGTGATTTCGTTCATGGGGTACTCCTCGACTTTTTGTGGGGAGAGTTGCGTGAAAAAAGCGGTTTGATCATCGCCAACAAAACCTGAAAGAAGCCCCGGGTGCCGAGGTTAAGCGCCTGTCCGCCCAGATCAGAGCGGTGAATCTGGTTAAGCAAACGTCTCTCCATGCTTCGCGCAGCCTCATCTGTTAGCTCAGGTGGTTGTTTGCCTGATAACGCCGCCATGTAACGCGCCCAAATTTCATCCAACCAGGTGTGACATTCATCACAATTTTCCAGGTGGGCTTCGACAGCGGTCATTTCGGCCGGGGTCAGTTTGCCGTCAATATAAGCTTGTAGATCGGGGTGGAGCTGACGGCTCATGCGACTTCCTTGGTTTGAGGTTGAGAGAGTTTTAGATAGGCTTGTCGCAAGGCCGACCGGGCGCGTTGGACGCGCATCTTGGCGGCGCTCAAGCTGATCTCCAGAATTTCGGCGATATCGGCATATTGGCGATCCTCTAAATCTTTCAAGAAGAGAACTTCTTGTTCAGCCGGGCGCAACTGTCTGAAGGCCTCGGCTAATATGGCTGATTCCACTTTTGCCAACCAATCGTGTTCGGGCGAATCATGTCCCGGAATGAATTCAGCCACAGTGTCCAGTTCCGCTTCGCTCTCCTGCAGGCGGCGTGAACGCCGTCGCAACTCATTCTGGCTGGTGTTAATGGCAATACGGTAGATCCACGTCTTAAAAGATGATCGTCCTTCGAACTGATGCAGACTGCGATAGACCTTAAAGAAGACTTGTTGGGTCAGGTCCTCGGCGTCATCACGGTTTGAAATGAAGCGGTAACACACGCGCCATACCATCTGCTTGTGGCGATAGAACAACTCTTGGAAAGGACGTTCATCGCGTGAACCACGCGCCTGGCATAACTGCACCAGTTGCTCATCCGTTAACTCAGTCAAGCCGGCCACCTCAGGATGGGTT
>JAYRVN010000445.1:0-2334 GCA_041918535.1 Chloroflexota bacterium | reverse complement strand
TCGTCTGTTAGGTAGCGTTTCCGCGAAGTGAATGTAGGCGCGCCAAACAGGCTGAGTTGCCCGGCCGTGCGCCGGCCGATCACCGCCGCCTGACTCTGCGGGTCGTCGTTTTCGTCCAGGTGGGTGACCGGAATGCCCAGGTCGGTGAGCGATGCGCCGATGAGGAGGCTGCGATGGCAGGCTTCGGGTTTGCCTTCGCTGCACATGAGGGCGAGCCGGCGTTGTTGGGCAAAGGCGGTCTGCAATCGGCCGATTCCCCCCCGATAAAAATCCTTCTCCTTCACCTTCTCGTAATCCACCTTGCCGTCGCTATAACATTCCGGGTCGGCCGGTCGCCCGCCCAGGCTATCCCCCATAAACACATAGCGGATGCCCATCGCCGTCAGCGCCGCATCCAGAGACTCCCGGGCGAACTCCGGCTTGAAGCGCGAGTAGGGCGCTGTGCGCACATCCACCAAGAAAGCTATCTCGTAACGACGCAAAACGGCCAGAAATTCTTCCAGCGTGCGTTGACCATAACCGATGGTGTAAAGCGGAATGAGATCGTCGGGCATACGTCAATGTTACCTCAGATCGGCCGAAAGAGCCTGGATGGGCGGGCGCCGACTTCACGCAGAGGCAAGGCCATCCCCGACGAAACGCGACAAGAAAGCAAAAGGATTCCGCTCTGACAAGGGGTCCGGCGTTGTGTGGGCGGTCGCCTGGGAGCGGTAGTAGACAAAAATCGTGTTGTAGAGATGGTCTTGCTCGGTCAAGTTCGCGCCTGACCATTCGGCCAGAGTCAGGCAGGCGTGGATTTGTTGCCAGTTGCCCGCTAGATACGCGGCATGGTTAGGGAACAAACGCTGCAACCAGTCATCGGCCTGCTCAAATTCGGCCGAAATCAAAGCCCGCGCCACCTGGATAACGCCACCCGGTCGCAAACGCGCCGCCAGCTCCAACGGTAGCGTCGGCATGGTACAGGTGGCATAGATGCGGTCATACGCCTGCCCTTGCGTCGCCGCGTGCGTCTCGTCTCCGCATACCAGCCTGATGCAGCCGCGCTCTGTCGGATTGAGCCGTTCCAGGCTGAAGCGATGAAACGCCTCATTAACCTCCACCCCGACGATGTCGCCGACATAGCCCATCTGCGCAGCCAGGCAAGCCAGATGATAGCCTGAGCCCGCGCCTATCTCTAGAATGCGCTCACCCGGTTGCGGCTGCAATTGCTGCAACATGAGTGCGACCAGACCCGGCGGCGACAAGCAACTGCGCGCTGAAAAGGGGACAAATTCGTTCAGGTAGCTGTAGGCTTGCCACTGAGGCGGCGCGAAGCGGTGGCGTTCCACCCGGCCGATGGTCTCAACCACAGCGGGCGCCAGCCCTTCGTAGAGCAGGACTTCGGCTAACCAGGCGCGTTGCTCCGCCGCAGAAGCGCCGAAGAAGTTATACAGGCCGGCCTGGCCGAGCGGATAAGCCGCCGCCAGCCGCATGTGACGATATTGCAGCAACGTGGCGAGATGAAAGGGCAGGGTGTGCAGACGTTGCGCCAGTTCCGCAGTCGAGAAGTGGGGGAAGGCATCGAAATAGCTCGGCTGGAGCGCGCCGGGGCGTCGTCCGCTAAACGTGAAAGGGGTGTCCGCCAGGCGTGGCATCATACGAGGAGTATTCCGCTAATGGAAACCGTGGATTGCCCATCTGCGCCGGCCGGGCAATGTTGATAAGCCAGTTCAACGCCGGCGGCGTCTGACAGAAAACGCAACAACCAGTAAATGGGTGCAAAGCCGCAAATGTGGGTGTAGTTGCCAGTTTCGGCCAACCGGGCATAGAATTTTTCGGCCGAACCGCTCAGAATGGCCTCGCGCACACCGGCGTCATATTCGGTCAGGGGGGTCGCCGACCAGGCCGGAGTGAAAAAGGCCGGCCCGACGTGCGACAGATCAACGGAGGCGACCGCCAGCACCCGTCGGCGCGCCGTCAATTGGCGCAGGCCGGCGATGAACTGTTCATGACGAATTTCGGCCGAAGGGTGAATCCCGCGCGCGACCAATGGGTCGAAAGGCCCACACAATATCGGCAGCATCGCCACCGGCGCTTCCCCCCGGACGTAGCGCAACCAATTCGCCGATAGCTCAACGGCGTGCTCGAATTGATGGCTGAGTTCCAGAGCGAAAGCTTCAGGGCCCAAAACTTGCGCCAGGGAATCCACCAATGCCGGTTCGGTGGGCAATGCGCCAAACGGGGTGGCGTAGGGCAATTGGGTAAGCGTCAGTCGGCCGGCCGGCCCATAATGATCGGTGCCGAAGATGATCACCAGATCGGCGGCTTGCGCCTGCGCTTGGGCGGCGCGCCATA
>JAYRVN010000444.1:0-3632 GCA_041918535.1 Chloroflexota bacterium | reverse complement strand
CTTCGCCGGTGTCGCTAACAACCAGATGTATGGTGTTCTCCACCTGACCGGCAGACAGAGTGATAACGCCGCCGGGAGGCGTATGCCGGAGCGCATTGGTGAGGAGGTTGTGCAAGACCTGGGTGAGGCGGACGGCATCGGCGCGAACGAGCGGAAGGGCGGGCGGGGTTTCTACCCGCAAACTAACATCCTGGGTCTCTGCCAGTGACTCGAAGGCAGCGGCCACCTGGGGCAAGAGGCGCGGAATGTCAACGCCCAGCAAGTTAAGCGGCAATTCACGGGCTTCGGCCTGGGCGAGAATGTGCAAATCATCTACCAGGCGGCTGAGGTGGCGAGTCTGATCATAGAGACGGGCGACTTCAGTTTTGTCGAGGGGGTAGACATCGTCGAGAATAGCGCGCAGGTTGCCCTGGATAACGGTCAGGGGAGAGCGTAATTCATGGGCCACATCAGCCAGCAGGTTTTTGCGCAGGGATTCGGCCGATTCCAGTTCCCGCGCCATCTCGTTGAAAGCCTCCGCCACCCCCATCACCTCTCGCGTGCCCTGGACCCGTACCCGCCGACTCAACTGCCGCGCCCCAATCGCTTGGGCCGCCGACGCCAACTCCTCCAGCGGCGCGGTTAACTGCCGGCTGATCCAGATACCCAGACCGATCCCCAGCAAACCGCCCACCACGATGATGCGCACATACGCGGCCGCAAAGCGTTCCACCGCATACTCGCGGAGTTGCGCCAGCACAACCGGGTCTACCACGCCGCTGAGGGTGGGCGGCAAGGGGTGCACAATCCCGGCCTGGTTGAGCAAATAGAACAACACCGGCGGCACAATGACGGACACGAGAATGACCGCGCCAATCGTGGCTGCCAGACGAACCCATAAGCGTTGCATCGGCCGATTCACCCGGCGACAAACCGATAGCCTACGCCATATACCGTCTCGATATACGTCGGCTGGCGAGGATCCGGTTCGACTTTGCGCCGCAAATTCTTGATGTGGCTGTCAAGCGTGCGCTCTAACCCCTCATAGGTGTAACCTAACGCCCGTTCGATTAGCTCCGAACGGGTGAAGGCATAGCCGGGGCTGGTTACCAAGACATGCAGGAGAGCAAACTCGGTCGCGGTTAATTCCACCGGCTGGCCCTCTACCTCGGCCTGACGCCGGCCGACATCCAGGCGCACGCCGCCGGCCTGTACAATGGGCGATCGCCCGGAACTGCCATCCTGCGCCCGGCGCAAGAGCGCGCGCACACGCGCCACCACTTCAGCCGGATTGAACGGCTTGGTGATGTAATCATCGGCCCCAATCTCTAAACCCAAGATTTTGTCCCTATCTTCTACCCGCGCCGTGAGCATAATGATGGGCATGGCGCGCCAGGCGGCATCAGCGCGAATCAGGCGCGTGAGACTCCAGCCGTCGCGGTCGGGCAACATCAAGTCCAGGAGGAGTAAATCAGGCCGGCGGCGGCGCAAGAGGGTCACAGCCATCTCGCCATTGGCCGCCGACGCCACCTGGAAACCAGCTTGCTCTAAGTAACTGCGCAGCAAGCGGACGATTTCAGGGTCGTCGTCAACAACGAGAATGAAAGGGGTTGGCATATGCCCCATTTGAGGCGGCGGCGGCTCAGGCGCGCACCGCTGCCGCCAGCATAAAGCCGGCGTAGAGGACGCCGATGACGGCCAAAACATAAACCAGCCATTGGGAACGGGGCTGGTCTGGGCGACGAATGAAACGATGCAAGAGAGCAGGCAAGGGGATGAGGCCGACCGGCCACAAAATGGGAGGCGCAACGCGGGTGAGGGCCGCGGCCAGGGCAAGTAAGATGAGGAGAGCGGTGGCAACCTTGAGCAGAAAGGCGCTGGTGTTTCGGCCGAAACGGATCGTAAAGTTGCTCTCCACCTGCACATCCAGCGGAAAGTCGCGCACTTGCTGCTCCAATTGCGCCGTTACCGAGCCTAACAAGGCGCAAGCCAACACGACCCCATCCAACGGCAACCATGTCACATCCAGCAGCCAGAGACACACCAGATAGGGGAATGTCTCCACAAATAGACCATGCACAGCCACATCAAGCAACGGTCGCCTTTTCAGACGCAGCGGCGGCGCAGAGTAAGCCCACATAACCAACAACCCCAAGGCCGCCGCCGCCAGGCCTGCCGCGCCAAATTGCCCGAATGCCGGCAACACCAGACCGCCGATGACCGCCGCCCCACCCCACAAGGTCGCCCGCGAGAGGTTTCGGCCGACGAAATAGTTACCCTGTGCCTTCTCCGGATCAAGCGCATCATAAGGCGCGTCGCAATAGTCGTTGAAAACAAAAGCCATCCAATAGGCCACACTCAGCGCTGCAATCAGGTAAAGGCTACGCCACGAGACGACAGCATGGGCCCACAGCGCCACAGCGCCCAGCATAAACGTCACCACCCAGGCGTCAATATGGTTGAGCCCTAGCCTGACCCAACTGGCGCGTCTAGCGACTAGCATGGCTGGAATTATGCTTCGCGTCAGCCTATCTGGCAATCTTGGTCCCGCCGATTACCCACATTTATCCCACATGGCGCTGTGGGATAAATGTGGGATAGCCCGCCGAAGCTCTTCAGGATGACCGCCGCTTGAGCCACTTTTCCAATTCGAGCGCCCACAATACCACACTGCTCAGCCCAAAGGTCAGAAGCAAATCGCGCAGACTCAGTGCGGTCGTCTGGAAAACTTCTTGGAAGAACGGCGCGTAGGTGACGACCATTTGCAGACCAAACGTCAGCAGCACCGCGCCAATCAAAGCCCGATTGGAGAACACGCCGATACGGAATAAAGATTCGCGATTGGAGCGCAAACCCAGCGCATTGAACATCTGGCTAATGGTCAACGTGTTAAATACGAGTGTGCGCCACCAGCGCAGGTTCTCCGGGTCCTGGCGGAAGCCCCAATAGCCGATTCCCAGCGACAATAAAGCTACCAGGAACCCAACCCACAAAATACGCCAGCCGATACCTCGGCTAAATATGCTCTCGTTGGGCGCAAACGGCGGCCGATGCATGATGTCTTTTTCCGACGCTTCCACCGACAGCGCCAGGCCGGGCAAGCCGTCGGTGACCAGGTTCACCCACAGGATTTGCAGAGGAACCAGCGGCAACGGCATACCCAGAAAGGGGGCGAACAGCATCACGTAGATTTCGCCGGCGTTGCTGGTCATGATGTACTGCATAAATTTGCGCACATTGTCATAGATCGTGCGCCCTTCTTCCACGGCGCGCACAATAGTGGCAAAGTTATCGTCTAGAATGACCATATCGGCCGCTTCTTTAGAGACATCGGTGCCGGTGATGCCCATCGCCACGCCGATTTCCGCCTTGCGCAAAGCCGGCGCGTCATTAACGCCATCGCCGGTCATCGCCACGACTTGCCCTTGCCTCTGCAACGCCTGCACAATGTTGAGCTTGTGCTCAGGCGAGACGCGCGCAAAGACCGGCACGCGCAGAACGGCTTTGTCCAACTCATCTTGGGACATAGCCGCGAGTTGTTGCCCGGTGAGCAACTCATCGTCAGGCAGGGCGATATCCAGTTCGACGGCAATTTGCTTGGCGGTGAGGGGGTGGTCGCCGGTGATCATAATCGGCCGAATCCCCGCCGTCTT
>JAYRVN010000443.1:0-19850 GCA_041918535.1 Chloroflexota bacterium | reverse complement strand
GCTTTGATCTGGCCGCCGAAGGAAGGCGCTCTGCTGGCCGAAGTTGGCGGCAATTGGGTCGCGCCCACCCCCGGCGCGCCGGCGCTGTTATTTGCCGGCATTGGTGTCATGAGCTGGCTCTTTGGCGCGCGCTGGTACGGTTTGCGCGGCATGGGCTTGCGCGGCGAGCGTCCGCTGTTTTCCAGTATTGGCTTTGGCGTGCTCGGTTGGATCGCCCTGCTGTTGGCGCGATTTATCTCCGTGCAAATCCTGTTAAACAATGAGCGCGGGCTAGGCGCAACTTTTATCTATTTGCTGGTTTTTGAAGCCTTTTGCCTGCAAGTGTGGGCGTTTGGCGTGTTCTTTCACAGCGTCGCCGACTGGCGCAATCCCTTGACGGCGGCGTTGCTCAGCGGCGCGCTACTCGGTGTGGCCGGTTATTTTTTGTTGGCCGAGGCTTTCCGCCAATCTCCGGCGGCGCTGCTTTACTTTCCGGTGTGGGGCGTCCTATATGGCATGATCCGCTTGCGCACAGGCAGCCTGCTCGGCACAATCGGCGTGCAGGCTATCCAGAGTTTCACTATCTGGTACCTGATGTTGCCGCCTGACAACCCGCCGTTGGCTGATTTGAACCGTTTTTATCTGATCGGCGCGCTATTTTTGGCCGTTTTGATCTGGCGTTTGTGGCCGCGACGGGTGAGCGACTACCGCGTTTGACACACATAGCCCGCGGCCAATAACGCCGGCAACAAATTTCTGACCGGACAAGGTGAGACAATGACCTATGAATTCATCCTGACACGGGTTGAGGGGCGGGTTGGCCTGGTGCAGTTCAACCGCGCTCAGGCGCTCAATGCCCTTAATCGAGGTATGATGGCGGAGACGCTGGCGGCCTTGGAAGCGTTTGACGCCGATCCGGCTATCGGCTGTCTGGTGGTGACGGGAGATCGTCGGGCGTTTGCCGCCGGCGCCGACATCAAAGAGATGGCGACAGCTACGCCCGCGTCCATGCTGGATAATCCGTTTATTGATTATTGGGATCGTCTGCGGAAATTAGCCAAGCCGTTGGTGGCGGCGGTCTCCGGTTTTGCCCTGGGCGGCGGCTGCGAATTCGTTATGGCCTGTGACATGATCGTTGCGGCCGAATCGGCCCGCTTTGGGCAGCCTGAGATTAATCTGGGGGTCATCCCCGGCGCAGGCGGCACACAACGCATGACGCTGGCGGTGGGCAAGGCCTTGGCCATGGAGATTGTGCTCAACGGCCGATTCCTGACGGCGGCGGAGGCGCTGCACTATGGCCTGGTCAATCGGGTCGTGCCGGATGAGCGTTACCTCGAAGAGGCTATTCGTTTTGCCGCCGAGGTCGCCGCGCGCGCGCCCGTGGCTTTGCGCCTGGGCAAAGAAGCCGTCAATGCCGTGTTTGAAACGTCACTATCGGCCGGATTGGCTCACGAACGCCGCTTGTTTTACATGCTTTTTGCCACGGAAGACCAGAAAGAGGGCATGGATGCCTTCATCAACAAGCGCAAGCCCCAGTGGAAGGGTAAATAGGGCGCTAAGGCGGCAGGCGGAGCGTCCAGATGACGGCGTCGCTGCCATCGGGTCGAATCAGGCGGGCCAGAGAATTGGGGTCATATAAGCCGACAGCGATTTGGTACAGGCCGGCCGGTAGGTCGGCCGGCAACGGCAGGGTGTGACGGTCGGCGATGAGGTCGCCGGCCTGCCAGAGAGTGGTCGGATAATCGTTATTGACCGGCGGAGCGTCGCCGGTGGCGAGCAATTGGGTGGGGCTGAGCAGATGGACAAAGACGGTGTAGGCCTGGCTGGGGGTAGCTGTGGCGCGCCAGGTGAGGGTGAGGGGCAGCGTGGATTCGGCCGAATTTCCCAACGTATACCCCTCCAAGACAATCCCGTCCCCAAAATTTGCCTCCAGCCGCACAGCCGGCTCAGGGATCGCTCCCGGCCGCGCCGTTAGCCGCGCTTCCCCCACGAGCACCAGCGCCATCGGCGCGCCATCAGCCGCCTGGGCCGGCAAATCCCGCCCGACCACCGGATCGAATAGACTCACTTTCACGCGCAGCCGCGCGGGCGCGGGCGCATCCGACCGAACATATAGCCGGTACTCGTCCCGCCACACTTGCCCGGCCTGCCAACGGCTCGTCGGAACCATCCCCCAGGCGGGGTGTCGGTTGAGTCCCCCCACCGCCTGGAAATCCTGCCCCAAAGCATAGACCGCGCTCAGATAATCCCCGGCGACAGGTTCCACGGCGCGCCAGTACAGCGTCAAGGCTATCGGCGCTGGCCCGCCCCCTGCCGTTGATTGGCCGGGAGCCATCTCCACGCCTGCCAATTGAATGCTGCCGTCCGGGGCCAGGAAGGTGATCGGCCCAAAGCGAGCCTCTGCGGGAACCGCGCTTAACGGCGTCGGATAAGTATATGCCGGACGAATGACCCCGCCGGGCAGCCAGAGCGCGTAGGCCAGCAGCCACGCCGCGCTCAACCCCGGCAAGATGCTCGCCGACGACGTGCGCCATAGCCATTGCGCGGTTGGTTGCCGCGTCGTCCAGGCTTGTTGACTTAATCGGCCGATTGCCTGTAAGCCGACCGCCCACAGAACATTGATCGCCGGTAGCGCCGGAAATATCAGCCGCCCCTGAAAAGCGGGATAGATAAACGTCCAGCGCAGCAACAAAGCAAACAGGATCGCGCCCCAGGCCGGCAGCAACCAGACGCCTGTCGGCGGACGCTGCCGACGTCGCCAGACCGCCAGCCCCGCTCCGCCCACAATCGCCAGCGCGTTGCAACCGCGATAGAATGTCTCGGGCGCGCTAATATTCACGCCCCCAAACAACCCCCAGTAGCTGCGATAAAACGTGCCGAACTCCGCCAGCCACCCTGACCAGGTAAGAGGCGCGGCGCGCCGGCCCTGCACTTGCAGAAATACGGATAGCCCGGTCACATCGCCATAGACAACCCAATTGCGCCAGAACCAGCCGCCGGCCACCAACCCGGCAGTCAGGGCCACCAGCAGCCCTCCGCCCAGCCACACCGAAGGGCGACGCAAACGCCAGGCTTGCCAGGCCAGGGCTACCCCGGTCAGGCCCAGCAACGCGCCCAGGCTCAGCTTGGTCAGAATGCCCAGCCCCAACACCACACCCAAGCGTATATAGCGCCAGGCGGCGCGCCGGGGATCGGGGGGCGCGGTATAGAGATCGAGCAACCAATAGAGGCCCCAGGCGGCCAGCAAAATAGCCAGCGAGTCGTTGTTGACGGCGGCGCTGACGAAAAGGAACATGGGGTTAAAGGCGGTGAGCATGGCGGCTAACAAACCGATAGTCGGATTGAACAGCCGCGCTCCCAAGTGAGCGACGAACCAGAGTGTGCCCACACCCAGACCGAGCGAGAGAAGACGAATGATATAGATGGCGCGGATGCTGCCCTGCCCTGGAAACTGTTCGCGCGCCGGCTCATGCAAGATGAGGTTCTTGTTGTGAATCTGATTGGGATCACCAATGAAGGCGTGGTGATTGAGTTGATGAATGTCCGGCAGATCACGGGTGTCAAGCCCACTGGTCAACGCCGCCATGAGCACATAGTAGAGGGGCGGTTGTGCGCCTTCTTGTAGCCAGCGACCCGGGTTGGCCGGGTCAAGAATGGGCAAGGTGTGGGTGTTTTGAATGAACTGTACGACGGGATAATGCTTATACTCGTCGGAGGCTTCCAGGGGCGGCGTAGCCAGCGCATAGACGACGCCTAGCCCGAAATAGACGATCATGCTTAGGCCGAGCCAAAAGCGGAGATAACGCGGGGTCATCGATGCATTCAGGGTGGGCCGGTTTATATCGGCCGATAACGCCTCTCAGCCATCTACCTGCGACAGCCGCTCACAAATAATCACAGGAGTTGTCCACACCAGCGATAAGTTATCCACAGTTATCAGCTAATTATCCACAACTGACAGCGTCAGCGTAACCTTGTCGCCGAGCGGTTGGTCGGCCGCGTCGCGCGCCGGCAGTCGTTGCAGATTGGCGTCATAGAGACCGAATTGCAGGGTATAAGCCCCAGGCGCGACATCAGCCGGCACAGTGACCCGGTAACTGTCGGCGAATTGCTCGCCGGTTGCCCACCAGTGGGTAGGGTAGAAACCGGCCAGGGGCGGGCTGTCCCCTTGCGCCAGCGGCGGCGCGCCGGGGCGTCCGAAATGGACGAAAGTGGTGTAATCCTGGTTGACGGCCGCGGAAACCCGCCAGACGATGTGCAGGGTTAAGGTGTCGCCGGGATGGACGGTATCGGCCGAATTTTCGGCCGAATCCACCACCGCCACCCGCGCCACCTCAATCGCCGGGCCCAGGCGCGCCACCAGCCCGGTAACGACCGGCCAGATCGGCGGCGTCACTTTCAGGTTGCCGACATCTACTTGCTCGCCGTCCACCAGACGCACATTCACCCTGCCCTGAGTGGGCGTCAGAACATCACCGCGCAGCGGAATCCCTAACCGCTCCTGGATGAATGCCCCTGCCGGCCACAAGTTTGCGGGATAGAGACCGCCGCCATGATAAGCCTGGATTCGGCCGATGCTGCCCACCTCATCTGGGGCGCGCGGTCGTCCAAATATCTCCACGACGACTTCCGGGGCTCGGCTGGGCGGGGTTTGCGCCCGCCAGACTAAATCCAGCCACACAATATCCCCAGGCTGAGCGGCCGAGGTATCTAGTTGCGCGCCAACTAGTTCTACGCCTT
This sequence comes from Chloroflexota bacterium, assembly GCA_041918535.1. GTDB lineage: Bacteria > Chloroflexota > Anaerolineae > Promineifilales > Promineifilaceae > DAOTXO01. The sequence continues at coordinate 15,131 of JAYRVN010000443.1, read as the reverse complement.
CGCCCAGGGCCCGGTTGAACTGCGCCATCTGTGGGGGTACGGCCGCCACAACCTGCGGACGCGCATACGCCGGTCGGATGACGCCGAACAAGCCGTATACCGTGGTCGCTAAACCGACTGCCAGGACCAGCCCGATCAACAAGCGGCGTCGGCCCGGCGAAAATCTGTCGAGCCAAGCCGAAAGGCCGTAAGCGACGCCTAAGGCTAACGGCAGAACGGCCGGCAATAGCAAGCGCCCCTGAGCGGCCGGTGTCTGTTGCATAAAACGCAGCAGGCCGGCCAGAACTATTAGCGGCCAGCCGGCCAACAGCCAGGGCAACCACGCTTTCTCTGGACGACGTATCAGCGGGTGGAGCAGACCGCCGCTTAGCGCCAACGCCGCCAGGCTTTTCCAGACGGCGTGAAACCAGTCGGCCGGTTGCACGTTGAACCAGCCAAACACGCCGAACGAAGAACGCCACAGGCTGCTTGTTTCGGCCAACGCCTGGGAGAGGGTATAGTGACGGTCGCCGCCGGCTAGACGAACAAACGGGGCGGTGGCGGTCAGATCGCCATACAGCGACCAGTTGCGCCAGAGGAGCCAGCCGCTTAGCGCCAGCGCCGGCAGGCTGACGGCGGCGAGAGCGGCGATGAAACGGATTCGGCCGAATCGCTGCCAATGCCTGACCCCGATGACTCCCAGCGCATATGCCAGCAACAATAAGCCGGCCGCCTTCGAGAGCATGGCTAACCCCACTGTGCCGCCCAAGCCCACCAACCGCCAGCCCGCATACCCCGGCGCTTGCCAGATAACGACCATTTGGTACAGGGCAAAACTTGTCAGCGCGATGACCAACACGTCAGTGTTGACATAGGCATGGAGGAAATCAAATTGCGGCAAGACCGCCACCAGGCCGGTTGCCAGCACGGCGCGCTCCGGCCGCTCGGGCCAGAGCCGCCGGGCGGTCCCGTAGATGCTGGCTAACGTTATCAGACCCAGCGTAGCGGAGAAAAGCCGCAGCCCATGCACGGCCGGGGCATAGGCGCGCTCGCCCGGATAGGAGACAACGGCGTTGCGGTTGACCGGCGTGGACGGATCGCCCAGGCGCACAAAAGGATTAAGCCACAAAGCATTGCGCGCAGCCGCGGCGTTGACATCAAACGGAGACATCAATAACGCCGCCAGGATATAGTAAAGGGGCGGCTGGGCCGCTTCCTGCCCCAGGTAAGGGTCCGGCGGTTCGCTGACCGTCGGCAGGCGCCAATTGGCGCGGACGGCCAGGGCGGTATAAAAGTGGGCATACTCGTCAGGCGCTTCAAAGACGGGATTGACCCAGCCATACCCCAGGCTGAGTAGCGCATAGAGGGCCAACAGCCAGGGTAATGGGCTGGCAAACAGGTGACGCCGAGCCCGGGTCATGGCAACGTCAGGGTGGTTAGCCACAGTTCATCATTGGCTTGCGGCCGGCCGCCGACAGCAACCGGCAGGCGCTGGTCAACGTCGCGCCGATAGAAGCCGACTGTCACAGCGTAATGACCGGGCGGCAAGTCGGCCGGGAGCGCCAGGGTATGTCGGTCGGCCAGAATTTCGCCGGCGCGCCAACCGGTTGTCGGGCGTAACCAGCCGACGGGAATCTGGTCGGATTGCGCCGGCGAGATGGAACCGGTTGTCGTTGCATCGGGCGTCGTCGTCAGCAGGTGCACAAATGTATAGTAACTCGCCGGCAAGGGGCCTGAGGCTTGCCAATAGAGCGTGATAATCAATTGGTTGGCTTCCCTCTCCGCCGTATAGCCGCGTAACTGAACGCCATAATCCCAAAGGCTATCCACCAACTCTACCAAGTTATCCACAGTCGGCAGGCTCTTGACCAACGGCCAGGCCTCGACGCTCACGCGGGCCAGATGGTTGCGCGGCGTGAACCAGGGGCGCCAAGAGGGGCGGCCGGGCAGCGTTTCCTCGTCGGCGAACAGCGTCCAGCGCAGGGAATAGGTCTGGGCGTCGGCTTGGGCCGGGAAATCCAGCCCGATGGGTGTGGCGATGAGGGCGCCTGTCGGCGGCGAATCAAGCCAGGCTGGCGCCAAGGGGCCTGTCTGCCGGCTGAGGACGCTGCCATTGGGCGCAACCGCCTCCACGCGATAGGCCCAGGCGCGCTCGAACGGCTGGGCGGCGCGCCAATAGAGGGTAATGGGCAGGGGAGCGCCGGGCCTCACCGTTTTGTCGGCGGGGACGGGGGCTATTTCCAGGCCGTTGGCAAAAAGCAGGCGTCGGTCGGCCGGGTGGGGAAAGGTGGAGGAAATTCGGCCGATTCTGATCTCGGCCACCCCCTGTTCCGGCCCGCTCAATTGCCCGGCAGCGCTATCCCACGCGCTAACCCGCAATTCATACACGCCGGGCGGCAAACCGGGCGGCAAATCCAGCCGATACGCCCCGCGCATCAGCCCGGCGTTCGCTTTCTCCGGCGGCGGTTCTCGCCAGATAGGGTAATCCTGTTGCGCCCAATCTAGCCCATCCGGGCTGCGTAGCGCAAAATGCACACCGCGCCCCGGCGCAGCCTCGGCTGGCGCTTGCCAATACAAGTCGAACCACAAAGCCGTCGCCGTTACCGGTTGGGGCGTATTGATGAACACTCCCGCCAGCGCTGGCAGGCCATCCCCCTGCCAGGCGATCTTCTCGGCCTTGTCCGGCAACGTCGCTGTGACTGTCTCCCCTGTGCGATAGGCTATGATGCGCACGTCGGCATTCGAGCCATAGAAAGAGCGGTCGTCCACACGCAATAGATGGGCGTCGAGCCAGCCGCGCACTTCCTCGAAGCGATCGCGCCCGGCCTGAGGCGCTTCCGGCATGAACCAAATGCGGTCAACGGTCTGATTGAGGTTTTCTAGCGCCGCAAACTCCTCCGGACGCACCGGATATGGGTAGACTGGCAACGCTGTAGCAGCCAGGTCCTGCCGTTGCTGGTAATGTTGCTGCACCGGTAAGAGGGTGGCGTTATTGTAGACGATGCTGTCGTTGGCCCCGGCGGCCTGATCGACATACGCCGCCAGGCCGCGATAATCGTCTTTGGCGACCCGATAATCGGTGTATAGATGGTAGAGCGGCACAGCGGCGCTGAGCAAGACAACGAAGGTGGCCCCGGTCTGGGTGATGGCAGCGACGCGTTGCCGGCCTGCGCCGAGCCACTGTTCCAGGCTGACCACGCCGCCCGCCAGCAAGAGGAGGAAGGCCGGCGAGCCGATCATGCTGTGATGCGGGCCCAGATACATCGGTTTCAGTTGGGAGAGGGCGGCAATGCCTGTGACCGCTGCCAGCAAGTAGATGAGCAGCCACAAGCGACGCGCGTTGGTGTGAGCGGACCGTTGCGCCAGTAGGCCGGCCAGGAGCAGGCCGGTGAGAGCAACCGCCAGACCGGTGATGAGCGGATGGCCGAAGGGAGCGGTTCGGCCGAATCCGAACCCCCGCACCACATCTTGCAGCATTACCCACGGCGATACCACCTGATAACTCGCCTCAGCCCCGGTAAACAGACGCGGAATCGTTACCGGCAGCAACGGCCAGGCTGCCAGAGTCGCCGCCACGGCTCCCGCCAGGATCAACCGCTTCTGCCCGTGACGCCACAACACCCACACCCACAACGGCGCTTGCCCCAGGATGAGAAAAGCCGCCGTGTAATGCGTATACAGCGCCAGCCCGGCCAACGCGCCATAAATTAGGCCTGCCCGCCGCCATCGGCCCGACCCGTCGTCCGCCAGGGCGTACCATAAGGCCGCGCTCGCCCCCGCCGCCAGGGTGACGAGCAAAGTGTACATGCGCGCTTCCTGGGCATACCAGATTTGCAGGGGGTTGATCGCTGTGAACAAGGCGGCCAGGATGCCGGCCTGCGCGGTATACAACCGGCGTCCCAGCCCGTATAGCAAGGCCGGCAAGATTAGGCCGGCCAGCGTCGAAGGATAGCGGAAGGCGAAATCGCTCTCGCCAAACAGTTGTCGGGAGGCGTGAATCAGCAGGTAATATAGCGGCGGGTGTGTATCTTGCGTCACCGTCCCTTGCAGAACGATCTCATTGCGCAAAATATCGCCGAGGGCATAACCGGAGCGCAGGGGGGTCAATCCTTCGTCGAGCCAAAAACTGAATTGGTCAAGGTGATGGGTGCGCAGGGCAAAAGCCAGCAGGCAAATTCCAACGAGCACCCAGCGGGAGCGAGGGGTGTGACGCAGCATAACGCGTTATTTTACTCGATCCTACCGGCCCCGGCAGTTCGCGCAGCGCCTGTCGGCTTTCCTCTCATTCTGCGACGGTGCGCCAAAGCCCCCCGCCGGCGTGGACCAACGGGAGCGGCGAGATGGCTACTGAGGCAGTCCCCGGGCGCGCCAGAGTGTGTAAAGCGCGATGGAACCGGCAACAGCGGCGTTGAGTGAGGCGATTTGGCCGCGCATGGGCAGGCGCAGCAGAAAATCGCACTCTTCGCGCACCAATCGGCGCAGGCCGCTGCCTTCGTGGCCGACAACCAAACCGATGGCCATAGCCAGGTCTAACTCTTCGGGTGGTTGGGCGCGGGTGTCCAGGTCGAGGCCGATCAACCAGATATCGGCCTGCTTTAGCTGGCGCATGGTGTGGACGAGATTGGTGACTTTGGCGATGAGCAGGTGTTCGGTGGCGCCGGCCGAGGCGGCGACCATGGCCGGGGTAATGTCCGGGGCGCGCCGGTCTTGCAGAATGACGCCGTGCGCCCCACAAGCTTCGGCCGTGCGCAGCAACATGCCCACATTTTGCGGCCCTTGCACGAGATCGAGCAACAATAGGAATGGCAACTCCGCCCGCGCCTGCGCCAGGGCCAGCATTTCGGTGGGTTCAACATAGGGGAATGAGCCGACCTCCAGCGCCACACCCTGATGGCTGGGGTCGCCGACCAATTGCCCTAGACGCGCTTTGGATACTTCCCGGCAGTCCAGCCCGCGTTGCCGCGCGAGCTCTTGCAGAGGGGCTATCTCTGGTTTAGACAGCCCCTCTTGGAGCCACAAAGCATAGCAAGCGCGACGGCGGCTGCGTAGCGCCTCCAGCACGGCATTTCGCCGATATAAGAATTCTCGCGTCACGGTCCTCCGGCGTCGTCCGGCCCAGGCCCGACGACCCGCTCAATCCGCTTTCCAGGTTGTGCCGGCCGGCCCGTCTAACAGGTTTATGCCGAGTTCCTTGAGTGAATGGCGGATGCGATCGGCGGCGGCCCAATCTTTGCTTTGGCGGGCCTCGGCGCGCATGTTGATCAACAGACGCACCAGGCCATCTTCGCGGGCGGCGCTGCCGCCGGTATCCGCTTGTTCCGGCACAATCCCCAGGACCTGGCCGCCTAGTTCACGGTATAGCTGGTCAATGGCTTGTAGAGAGCCGGCTGTGAGGGGGGCGCCGGCATTGAGCCAGGTGTTGACCTGGCGCGTTGCTTCTTGCAGCACGCCGATGGCGGCCGGAGCGTTGAAGTCGTCCTCCATTTTCTCGATGAAGGCGGTTTTGAATTGCTCAAGTTGCGCCAGGATGTCGGCCTCGGCTGCGCCGGTGGGCGCATAAACCAGTTGATCGCGCACGCTTTTGACTGCGCCCCAGATGCGTTGCCACCCTTTTTCGGCCGATTCTATGGCTTCGTCCGAGAAATCAATCGGGTTGGAGTAATGGCTGGTCAGGATAAAGGTGCGAATCGCTTCCGGTCGCCAGCGTTTGAGCGCATCGGCAATGGTCAAGGTGTTGCCCAGGCTCTTGCTCATCTTCACGCCCTCTAGCGTTAGGGAGCCGGTGAGCATCCAATAGTTGGCGAATGGTTCGGCGTGGGCGCATTCGCTCTGGGCGATCTCGCACTCATTGTGGGGGAAGATATTATCAATGCCGCCGCCGTGAATGTCGAAATTATGCCCCAGATACTTGGCAGACATGGCCGAGCATTCGATGTGCCAACCGGGGAAGCCGACGCCCCACGGACTATTCCAGCGCAGGATATGTTCCGGCTCGGCGCGTTTCCACAAAGCGAAATCGGCCGGATGCCGTTTCTCGTCTATCACAGCTACACGCGCTCCCCCTTCTTGTTCTTCGACACGCCGTCCGCTCAACTTGCCGTAATCGGGGTAGGACAACACATCGAAGTAGACGGAACCGTTGACGGCATAAGCGTGCCCTTTGGCGATGAGCGTTTCAATCATCTCGATCTGTTCGGGGATATGGGCGCTGGCGCGTGGGCTGATGTCGGGGCGCGTCACACCCAGGGCGTCCATATTCTCCAGGTAGATGCGCGTGTAGGTTTCTACAATTTGCATGGGGGTTGAAGAGGCCTGTCGCGCTTTTTTGAGGATACGATCTTCGCCGCTATCGAGCAAATGACCCACATCGGTCAGATTTTGCACATAGAGAACGTCGTAGCCCAGGTAACGCAGGCAGCGCACCACCACATCAAAGCCCACATAAGTTTTGGCGTGTCCGATATGAGGATGATCATAGACGGTGGGGCCGCAGACATAGATATTGACCTTGCCCGGCTGGATGGGTTGGAACAGTTCTTTTTGACGCGTGAGGACGTTGTAGATTTTGAAGCTCATGGCTTGACCCTGATCGGCAAGATTACTTCTCGCGGATGGTGATGATGGTGGTCTGGTTGAAAATGTGGATAGGGGCGGATGTAGGCGGGGATTCGGCCGAATCCCTCTCCTCAACGTGCCCGGCCGAAGGCGCGGTTAAATGGCGACGATACGCCGCCAGCCCCCGCGCCGCCACAGACACCAACGAAACAGCGGCCGGCGCGGCCACGGCCACAACGGTCGCCACGGCTCTCGGTTGAGATAGCCAGGCGCGAAACGTTGTTGCCGGTTGTCGGGTCCATTGCGCCAACTGTTGCCCCCGCTGACTCAAGAGCGCGCGCGGCGTCCAGGCAGTCGGCAAGACCTCGGCCGCCGGCGTGGTCGGCAGGCCGTGTAGCGCAGTCGCCAGGCCGTCCCGCAACTGCGTGGTCTGGGCCAGTAATTGCTGCGTCGCCTGGCGCAGGTGTTGCAAGGCCTCGACGGCAGCCTCCGGGTTCAGGCGGTGTTGGCGATTGATGGTTGCCAGACGGGCGTCGGCGGTAGCACCTAGCAGTTGGTCGGCGCCCAGGTTGGCATAGATGGTCTGTTCGGCCGTCAACCAGCCGGGCGGCTCAAGGCTTCGGTGCGCTTGTGACAAGCGCTCGAAAGCGTGGTGCACTTCATAGGCAATGGATGGGGGCGATGTTTGCCGGCTGGTGCGCAGGGCGACGATCGCCTCGTCATAAAGTTGCAGCAGCTCTTCATCAACGATGGCTTGCTCAATCCACGCGAGTACACGGGTAAGATGCAGGGTTTCCATGGCGCATTCCTGGTTCGGTCTGACCAACAGCCCCCATTTCCTAGCGTCTGGTGTGGCTGTATGTGGCGACCGGGCCTATTCTGCCTAATTATAGCGTGATATGGAAAGCGCGTTAACCGGTGATTCGGCCGAAAATCATCCGTCCGGCGCTTGTCTGCAACACCTTTGTCACCACGACCATCAGACTCTGGCCCATCGCCTCCCGCCCGTCTTCCACCACCACCATCGTGCCGTCATCCAGATAGCCGACGCCTTGCCCCACTTCCCGCCCTTCCTGAATGATCTTCACAGCCAGGTCTTCACCCGGCAAATAGGCTGCCTTGATCGCATTGGCTAAATCATTGATGTTCAGGACATTGACCCCCTGTAACCCGGCCACCCGGTTCAGGTTGTAATCATTGGTCATGATCGGGCAACCCAACTCCCGCGCCAGCGCCACCAGTTTGGAATCAACATCGCGCGTTTCGGTTACGTCCATGTCGGTGATGTCCACTGGCACAGGCACATCGGCGCGCAGAATGCCAAGGATATCCAGACCGCGTCGTCCCCGTTTGCGCCGAATAGGATCGGGGCTGTCGGCAATGTGCTGTAATTCGCTCAAGACAAAATTGGGCACGACCAGGCGGGCGTTGAGGAAGCCGGTTTTGGCAATATCGGTGATGCGTCCATCAATAATGACGCTGGTATCGAGCAAGATACTGGATTCGTGATGGTTCTCACGGCTATTAGGGGTGGGCGTGTCGGGGTAGGAATTCGGCCGAATCCGCGCCAGAAACGCTTCGATATCATGAAAGCGTGCGCCCAGCGCCACCGCGCCCAGATAGCCTAAGGCTATTGCCGCCATCGTCGGCGCGAATGCGCCCACCGGCGCGGGGAGGCGTCCCAAAGGCGCAGACACCAACGCCGCCGCCACCAATCCCAGCAACGTCCCAATCATAGCGCTGGGAAACTGCTCGCCCGATAGGCCTGCCAATATCTGTTGCGCCCGTGTCACCGGTCTGGGCCCAAACACAAAACCCAGGAGTGCGCCTAACGCCGTCGCTGCCCACACCAGCCACTCGCCGGAAAATGCAGGAGCCACGAATTGCGCGAAATGTAGGATGGGTTGCGCCAACAGCGCCAACGTGGCTGCTCCCAAAATGGCGCCCCCTACTCGAAATATCCAATGCTTACTATCCGGCATATCCCTGTCTCTTCATTCAATAAGGCGCGGTCGAGTCACGGGTAAGCGTCTGAGAGAAATATTCTTCGCTGCCGAGCCGCTGAACGTTACGACGAATTTGAGGTCAATTCGAGAGTTTTGTACCGGTTTGACTCTCAACCAACCAACTAGAAGGCGCAAAACCCATCGCCCTGGGCAAGGTCGGTAAAATCTTGCCTATCCAACACATCCCGCTTGTAGGAAACGGCGAATACCCACAGGGTAGCCTGTAGAGCCCGTAGGTTAACACAGGCTACCCTAAATGGCAAGCCGGGTTTTCGCCTAAACTATGCGCAGGGGAGAAAGCCTAAATGGCCGCCGGGGAATGGCGACCATTTAGAAGGGAATGGGGGAGAGGGATGAGAGGTTGGGGAATGAATCGCGCTCGTTGGCGCTTATGGATGCTGGGGAGGCTCCATCATGGCCGGTTGGCGGCGCGTTTGGCTGGTGGGAATCGGCGGGCTTACCGGAGAACGCTCCGCCGGCGGCGCAGGTCTGTGTATCCTGGTCAGCTCGTCGGTGACTCTGGTTGGCGGTTGAACCGGCTGCTCACGACTGACCGTGTCGCGCTTAGGCGTGAGGCGTACAGGCTGGAGCGGCGCGGTCGCCGCCTGGCCGGCGCCGGTCGCCGGTTGCTCCCCACGCCACATTTGGTCGCCAGCCAAAGCCAGGGAGCCGATGAACAGGATACGCGTCAGCCAGACTAGCACCGCCACAAAGATCGGCACACCTTGCAAAAGCTGCGCCCGGCTGAGAACCTCGTTGCCGAAATCATGATTGAGCAGCGTCAGGTTGATCGCCCACCAGGTCATGATGGCGTTCATGGTCGCGCCGAGTATCCAGGCGCCTGTTAGATACCAAATAGCGCGTGGCTCTTTCCAGCCGGTTTCCGGCGTGAAAATGCGAGATAGCCCGGCAAAGTCAATCGCGCAGAAAGCGATGGCTAGAATGGTGGCCCAGCTCAGACCGGCAAAACTGACGTTGCCCAACAGATTTGCCAGGGCGTATTGGGTTGTATCGAAGTTGAACACTTCAAAAGCTACCAGGGCCAGGAGCATCAATCCCCCGGCCATGACCTGCCTGGAAGCCTTAAGGGAGGGGGTGTTAACGAATTCAAATTGGTTTGGTAATGTTAGACGCATGTGACCCTTGCTTCCCTCCGCTAAATTAGCCATATTCTGGTCGCGCTTCCCCGGAGGGGGGAGCTGGTGGGAGGGGCGCCAGCTCCCCAGGGAGAGGGGAAGAAATCAAGCAGCTAGAACAGATGTACTAGATTATAATAGTGCGCATGTTCTATGTCAAGCGGCAAAAAGCGCCAATATGACTTTTTCCGGAGGTGAAAATGCGTTCGCGCGGCGGTCAGACCGGCGTTTTGAAGTTGTAGAGGCCGTCGTCAAGGGCCCATTGGGCCTGGCAGGTGGGGCAGACAAGGCGTTGATCCGTCGGCTCGCCCAAGGGCGCGCGACAGATGGGGCAGGCAAAGAACTGGCCGGGCGGCGCCGATTGGCCGCCGGCGGGGTGGTCGCTGCGCACAAATAGGCTGGGCGCGAGCTGCGCCCACCGCCCTAGCGGTTGCAGTCGGTAATCGAGTCGGACCAGCCAATCCGTCGGCGCGGCGGCTTTGAGCCAGGCCAGCCGGAAATTGGACACGTTGAGCATGGAACCGGGCGTGAATCCAGCGGCGACTAATTGCCGACGAATCCAGGCGGGGTGAAAATTGTAGTTGAGTTCTACGAATTCCACCGGTTTGTGGTCAAAGGGTGACCAGGTCTGGCGGCGCAGGGCGTAGCGGGCGATGGCTTTGAGGTTGTGTTTGTTGGCAAATTCAAGGACGTAATAGCCGCCGGGGCGGGCAATACGCGCCAATTCACGCCAAAGTGCGGGCGCATCAGCGGCATGATGCAGGGTGCGTACCTGCACCAATGTGTCGAACAGCCCATTGACGAAGGGCATCTGATACCAGTTGGCGGCGACGTAGAGAAAGCGGGGGTCGTGGCGCAAACGGGTTTGGGCTTCGCGCAGGAGTGTGGTGGAGTAGTCGAGCAAGACAACGCGCTGATAGCCGGAGAATTCGGCCGATAATCGGCCGAATCCCGCCCCAATATCCAACACAGTCGCCCCTGTCGCCGGCAGCAAACGCCGCAACGCCGCCCGCTCAACCAGGTCTTCATAATCCCGCCCCTGATCGCGCCAAAAACGCGCTTGATAATCAGAACCCTCATAATCACAAACCGGTGGTAGAATTGTCATAAGTCGCTATGGTAGCATGTCCGGCCGCAACCGCAAGCGACCCGTCGGCGTGTTTCACGTGAAACATTGCCGGCGGATTCGTAGCCATAATGCGCGCCCTAAGATACAATGATAAGATGACGCTGGCGCGTTGGGGAAATAGATTGCGGGAGGGTGTCGCAGCCGTGTCTGGTGAAGAACTTGTTATATGGCTAAAGATGTCGCCATTTTTTTAGATTTGGACAATATCCTCATTGGGGCGAATGAGGCCAATCTCCACTTTGATATCAATATCATCCTCGATCACATCCAAACTGTGACGCAAGGCCGCATTGTCTTGCGGCGCGCTTACGGCGACTGGCGGCAAGATCAAAGCATCCCCCGCCAATTGGCCGTGGCCGGCTTTGAGTTGCAATCCGCCGTGCGCCTGAGCAGCATGGATAAGAACCTCGCCGATATGCAGTTAGTGGTGGATGCCGTCGAAACGCTCATTGACGGTTATGATTTTGCCACGTATGTGCTGGTTACCGGCGACCGGGATTTTGTGCCGCTGGTGCAAGGGTTGCGTAAACGGGGCAAACATGTGATCGGCGTGGGTGTGCGTCACACCACCAGCAGCAGCCTGGTCAACTTGTGTGATGAGTACATTTATTATGGCAATCTGGCTGAGGCGCAGCGCGAGGTTTCTGACGCCAAGGTGAGAGTTTGGTTGCAACAGGCCGCCGATGAGCTTTTCCGTGAAAACGACCGCGTCATGGCGAGCGTGCTACGGGATCGTTTGCAACAAATCAGCCATGAGGAATTCGGCGAGACGCATCAGGGCAAGTTGGGTTTCAGCGATTTGTTGGCGCGGTTTCCGCAAGTGGTACGCGTGCAGCGGGAAGGGACGGTGGTCTTTGCCTACCGGCCCGAACCGATTGAGCCGCCGGCAGAAGTGGAACAAGAATCGGCCGAATCGCCGGCCGAACTCTACCTGGAGTATCGTAGCGCCCTGAAGAAGCGGGGCCTGCGCGTTGTGCCCTGGGAGACCCGCCTGATGGTGTTGAAAGATGCGCTGGCGCATCTGCAACAGCAACAGGCCAACGCCCCCCGCTGGCATCAGGTGGTAGATGCGCTCTACCTCTTCTACGAAAAACAGGATAAAAAGAACGTTTCCAAAAGCGTCATCAATGATGTCATGCGCGTGGCCCGGCGCGCGCGGGTGATCTCGGCTCCCCAAACCAGCACCAAACCGCTGGCCTCGTTGCCGGTCACATTGAGTTTGGAAGGGGATCGTCTCTTTCAGCGGGCGGTCATGCTGTGTGACCACACCTTTTTGACGGAATTGCAGGCCCTGTCGGATTCACCGTTCAACATTGAGGATGCGGCGCTGGCTTTATACGATTCGGCCGAACGCGTTCCCTATCTCAAACGCTTGCTCACACATCCACCCCAATAATCAGGTCGCGCCGGCCCAATCCTTGGCTGTTGTCAATCCAATAGAGTCGGCGCGGCGTCAGCCGATACCACGCCACGCGCGCCAGCGCCTGGGCAATCTGGCCGTGCGGCTGGGCGACAAACGGGAATCTACGCCCGTATAGCGTCACAGCCGTCTCGCGGGACGCGCCTTCCAGATGTTGCACAGTCCCTTCTAACTGAATCCCGCGGATCGCAGTCCACTCGAGGTAATCCTCCTGGATAGCGCCGGCGGCCCAGGGGTTCTCGCGCAGATGGCGGGCGTGTCGCGTGGAATCGGCCGAAAGGAATACCAGATCAAACCCGTCGTGGGCATAAAACACCGCCGCCGCCCACACGCCATCTGCGCCGTGCGTCGCCAGCGTCAAGACTTGATGGTCGGCTAGATAAGCCAGCGCCAATTGGCGAGGATCACGCACGGCTTGCCGCTTGCCCTCCCGACCAGCGCTGGAATAAATCTTGCGGCAGATCGATATCCAGCAAATCCAGCACGCGGTTGACGGTTTGATTGATCACATCATCCAGCGTTTTCGGCCGATGATAAAACGCCGGCATCGGCGGCGCAATGATCGCGCCCATCTCCGTCACCTGCGTCATGGCGCGCAAGTGCCCCAGGTGCAACGGTGTTTCACGTGGAACCAACACCAGCTTGCGCCGATCCTTCAACACAACATCCGCCGCCCGCAGTAATAGATTGTCGCTGAACGAATAGGCGATCCCCGCCATCGTCTTCATTGAACAGGGTATCACCACCATGCCTGCCGTCCTGAACGAGCCGGAGGCAAGGCTGGCGGCAATGTCGCGGAAGCGGTAATTGACATCCGCCAAGGCCTCCACTTGCGCCAGGTCATAATCCGTCTCCAGGCCAATGGTTTGTGCGCCCGCCGCACTCACCACCAGGTGCGTTTCAACCGCCGGCGCTTCGCGCAACACTTGCAGCAGCCGAATGCCGTAAATCACCCCGCTCGCGCCGCTAATCCCCACAATCAGGCGCTGTTTGCTTGTCGCTGTCATGGCGTCACCTCATAAACAATGAACATCGCCTGGCCGTCAGAGCGTTGGATAGTTTGCGTTTGCCCACCAGGATAACTCTGCGCCACCCAGTCTAATTCATTGCCGCGCTCCGGCAAAAACATGAATAAGGTCGGCCCAGTCAACTCCCAATTTGGGGGAGCGGTGAGGGGTTGCATCAGGTCTTCGGCCGAAAATTCCGGTTGTAAATAAGCAATGCTGGCGATGCTGTAATACCCCATCCGCGGCCAACCAAAGAAATAGATAGGCGCCGGCGCCGGTTGGGTCTCTAAATAGTCGACAATGAACATCGCCGTTTGTGTATTGATGCCTCCCAGAACATAGGTTTTGGGCAAGTCAACAAAATACAAACGTAGATCGGCCCACATGAGCCAAACCACCATTAGCGCCGCGCCCCCGTACACCGCCCAGCTATAGCGCGGCCAGGCCCGGGCGATCCAGCGCGCGCCTTGCGCCAGCGGCAAGGCGATAAAGAAAGGGGCCAGCGTGGAGACAACGACATAGCGCTGTGAGGCCGGCGGGTCCTGGCTGAGCGCGCCGGCGGCAATGACCCCCAGGATCGGCAGTAACATTAGCCAATGGCGCGCATCCCAAGTGTTCACCGCCCACAGCAGCCCCAACCAGAAAAAAGCCGCCGCCGCTGGTAGCAACAAAGGCGTCCCCGGTGTGTACCAATGTTTGAGCGGCACATGCGTGATGCCCAAGGCGGATTGCGCCAGTTGCCGCCACAAAATCGTCACCCTGGCCTGACCGGTTAGCGTGATCTCTTTATCCAGCCAGCCGTTGAAAATACTCACGCGCTGAAGCGGCGCGCTGAACTCCTGGGGGTTATCCAGAAAGTAAAGACCCAGGGGTAGGAAGAGAATGCTGGCGATCCAGGTGACTAGAATTAGATCAGGCAGACGCTGTTTGAATGTTGGTCGCTGGAAAAGCGCCATACTCAACGTCCAGACCAGCAGCAACGCCGGCATGGCCCGAAAACTGATATAAAAATATTGACCTAGGCCCAGCGCCAGGCCGCATAGCAGGAAGTTGGCGCGCCGCCCTGTTTTCCAGCCACGCCACAAGCCGGCCAAGGCCAACGTCGTGAACAAGCCATCCCAGATGTTTTGCAAGCCAATCCGGCTAAAATGAATATGAAAGTGGGCAGCCATCAACAAGGCCGCCGCCAGGAGCGCCGTTGGGCGGTCGAAAAGCGCGCGCACCAGCCCGTAGAGCCCGACCACAGTCAGAGCGCCCGCCAGGGCCGAGACAAGGCGCAGAGCCTCAATCGTCTGGCCGAAAAGGCGGATGCTCACGCTTTCCAGGCCATAAAACAGCGAGGGGAAAGAGAACCAACCGATGCTGAAGAGATTGTTGGCTCGACCCTGCAGAAAATTTACGGCCGAAAGTCCGCCCGAAGCTTCGTCGCCCGATAACGTGGTGGGGATGCGCTGTGTGGCCCAACCGCGCAGGACGAAAGCCGCGGCGAAGAGGACGGCGATGAGGAGGATTTCCCGCCGTCCGATTTTGCCCAAGCCGCCGTCGGCCCGGTAGCTGCCGGCGATCACGGCCAGGCCTGCCAACAGCCAGGCCACGGTGGCCACGGTGGCCTGGTAGGCCAGCAAGCCGTTGCCGGCCGCCAATCTAGCCAGACCGGCCAGGCAAGGCGCTAACCCCAACAAGACCAATTGGCCTGGTGTGATGCCCAAATAACGCGCCACGCTGCGGACAGGACGGACAAGCCCGGCGGGGATGCGCGTCATCGCGGACAGACGCAAGCCGAACGTGAAGACCAAGGCGCCCAAAGCCATGAGGCCATAAACGGGCCAACGCTCCGTCTCTGGCCGACGGGCCTGGGTGAGTTGCCCCAGCAAAAGGAGCGCCGCGCCGCCGAGCAGG
>JAYRVN010000442.1:0-3142 GCA_041918535.1 Chloroflexota bacterium | reverse complement strand
CAACCCGCTTGTTTGCTGGCTAATGACTCCCCCTTCTTCATCGCGTACGATAACTTCTACTGTAACCATGTTCTCCTCGCGCCATTGCATTTCCCCCAATAATGCCACATTTGTGCCTCACCGCATAATTTACAGTTGGAACAATTTGAGGTCGGCGCGGCGGGCGGCGGGAAAATATCGGCCGAATCGGCGGCGTACTTGACAAACCCGCACAAATGTTTTATGCTTAGGCTATCTATGCGAAGCTGTCGGAGGTTTAGAGGATGGATGATTCAACACAGCCCCTTTTGATACCGGGATCGGAGTTGCCGCCGGAAAAGAATCGGCCGATTATTTCGGCCGATTCCTCTCTCCAGGCCGCCATCGGCGAATTTGAACAACACATGCGCCAGGAAGGCTTCTCCAACCACACCATCAAAGCTTTTGCCAGCGACATGCGCCTGCTTGGCCGCTTCCTCGGCGTCGGCCACGCCATCGGCATCATCGGCACCAAAGACCTGACCGACTTCCTCTATTGGCTGGCCTACGAACGCGGCGTCCCGTGCAGCCCCAAATCCTACGCCCGCCGCGTAACCAGCCTTAAAGTCTTCTTCGATTGGCTCGCCGAAAGCGGAATCCTGATCATCAACCCGTCCAGAGCCGTGATTCAGCGCAGCGTCAGCAGCCCTCTGCCCAAAATTCCCACCGAGGCGGAGCTGCAACACGCTCTGGCCGTCACCCAAGCCTGGCGCGTCGGCGCGGACAAACACAAGCCCGACGCTCGCCCCCATCTCGTGCTCACCTTGATCCTCGATACCGGCATCA
This sequence comes from Chloroflexota bacterium, assembly GCA_041918535.1. Lineage (GTDB taxonomy): Bacteria > Chloroflexota > Anaerolineae > Promineifilales > Promineifilaceae > DAOTXO01. Next base: position 2,338 of record JAYRVN010000442.1, on the reverse strand, counting down.
AGAAAAGCGAAGCCATGGCGCTTGTGCCCAACCATATTGACCGGGGTCAGGAGAGTGAAGACGGGCAGCCCATGCTCTTTGTGCGCTACAAGAACCCTCGCTTGCGCTATAAGGAGCGCAAGATCGCGATTGATCACGCCTGGCTGGAAGTTCTGGATGAATATCTGGCGCAGTACCAGCCCAGCGACACCGTTTTCACCTGCACCGCCCGCAATTTGGAATACATTCTCGGCGACATAGCGGAAGCAGCCGGATTGGAACGCCCTCTTTTCTCGTTTGAGAATTTGCGTTGGGCCTCGGCCATGCGGGATTATGTGGCGCAGGTTGACCCCGACACGATCCGGCAACGCATGGGCCTATCCAAGATCACCTGGCGGGAAACCCGGCATAAACTCGACAAGTTGATCAGCCAGGCGAAACCGCCGGCCGCCTGAGAAAGCCCGCGGCGCGGTTGCCATTGGGCGCGGACGATGCCAGCCGACGCGCCAGGTTATGAGCCGGCGCTGACGGTGAACTGCCGGGGGGGCGCGGTCACATCCAGCGCGCCCGTCAATTGGTGCACATCCATCCGGCCGTTTTCCGGCGAAGAGTAGTACAGCGTGGCCATGATCGTATAGGCGGCCGTCGGCTCTTTGTCCCGCAGGTGCAAGGTCAGGTTGAAATTCGCCTGGAGCGTTTGAACCACCGTCAACGTCCCGGCGCGCTCGCCCCTGGCATTAACGGCGACCACTTCAATAGAGGGGCGCTCAATGAACGGCGTGATGTCGAAGCCGATGCCGATTCGCCGACCATCGGGCGGGTGAACGAAAAAGCCCAGTTGTTTGAAACGCACATCTTCTCTGGCGCGGGGGGCTGACGTCGGATCATCGAAGAAGTTAATATCCAGCATAGGCGCTATTCCTTGCCAATTGGCGGCCGGGTCACGCCGGTTTACGACGTTTCCCAGGCGTCCGCGGCGTCGGTCGCGGGCGAAGCGGCTTTGTGTTCCAGGCGCAGCAAACGATGGGTTAATTCTTGACGCAAGGCAGCCGCATGGGGGCTTTGGGCGGTCAGACGGAGGGCGGCCTGCGTCCAGGCGCGCGCCGCCGCCAGATCGCCCGCTTGCCATTCGTAATACTTAGCCAGTTCGATATGGGCGGTAACCTCTTGCAGACTGGTGGCGGCGACCTGTTGCCAGAGCAAGACGGCTTCGGCGCGGCGGCCTTGTTGCTTGAGCAAGAGGGCGAGTTGCAGGAGCGAGGCGTGCCAGTTTTCCAGGGTATCGTGGTCACAGGCGGCGGCGAGGCGGAGGGTGGATTCGGCCGAATCCATCTGCCCCATCCGCCATTGCCAGCCACCCAGGCTACACACATCCTCGCCATGCGGCCACGCCGGCGGCTGACTGACTAAACGCATCACCTGCGTCATCAGGGTGACCATAGACAAGACATCCATCTCGTTGTGGTAAAAGACCCGCACTAACTCCGTGGCGTCGCCGGTGCGCAAATAATCATGATAGAGGGCAGGAATTAACCAGCCGGGCACATCCGCCTGCGTGCGAGCGACGCCCAATAACGCCTCTTCCAGCGCGCCCAGCGCCACCGAACCCAAGCGCCGCCGCCACAAACGCCGCGCCAGCAGCAGCAAATCCAGGTGGGGCCGGTCGGACCAGCTTTCCAACAAGCGATTCATGACATACCGGCCTTGCAGCAAGGGAACATCGAAGGTTGCGCCGTTGAAGGTCACCAACCCACCGCGCTCCGCCAGCAAGGCCGACAACGCGTCCAGCATCGCCGGTTCATCGCCCGGTTCGCGCAGAAAATATTGGCGCGTGACCAGCGCCGGGCCGTCAAAGAAGGCCACGCCGACCATGAAGGCCAGGGTATTGGCCCCGGCCAGACCGGTGGTCTCGGTGTCAAGAAAGATGAGGTCGGCGGCGGTTAGAGCGGCCAGGCGCGGCCCTACGTACGCTTCCATGCCAGTCGGCGGCCAGGCCGACAACTCTCCCAACACGGTGTTCCCGTGACGCTGCGCCAGGGGGTAAGCGCGCTCAACCAGGAAATAACCGCCCGCCTCTGTTTCCACCACCCGCCCGTGCGGCACCAAGGTGGACAGGCTGCCCGGTGGGGAGGCAGGCGGCCGGGCTGACGCCGGCGGTCGCGGCGCAGGGGGGGACAAGTGGCGCGCCCCTTTGACCACACCGAGTTGTTGCAAGCGTTTACGCAACGATTCATCCATACCGTCATTGTACTGTGAGACGGGGCAACGGGCACGCAGGTGATTGACTCTGGTAGCTTTTTCGGCCGGGCGCAAAGGGGCGGATTCGGCCGAAATGTCTGGCCCAATTCTTGCCGGCTGT
>JAYRVN010000441.1:0-19687 GCA_041918535.1 Chloroflexota bacterium | reverse complement strand
TGGTGCAAAATGCGGGCCAGGCTGATGCCGTCGGTGTCCGGCATGAGCACATCGAGTACGGCCACGTCCAGGGCCTGGCCGCGCTCGATGATTTCCAGCGCCTCGGCGGCGGAAGCGGCCATATGCGGGTGCATCTGCCAGGCGCGGGCGTAGTGGGCCAGGATGTGCCGGTTGGTCTTGTTGTCGTCAACAATGAGCATGTGACGGCCGGCCAGCTGCTGGCTGGTGGTGTGAACGGGTTCGGCCGAATCCGTCACCGCCGTTACCTCCAGGTCGAAATAGAACGACGATCCCCGTCCCGGCTCGCTCTCCACCTGGATCCGGCTCCCCATCATTTGCGCCAGGCGCTGCGAGATGGCCAGCCCCAGACCCGTGCCGCCGAAACGCCGCGTGGTTGAAGCGTCCAACTGGCGGAACGGCTGAAACAGGTGCGACAGGCGTTCGGGCGCAATGCCGATGCCCGTGTCGCGCACTGTGAAGCGCAGGCGATAACGGTTATCCTGCCAAGGCACGGTCGTGACCGACACCACGACTTCCCCTTCTGTAGTGAACTTGATGGCGTTGCTCACCAGGTTGACCAAGATCTGGCGCAGCCGGGCCGCATCACCCAGGATCACGCGCGGAACGTCCTCCTCCACAAAAAAGGCCAGATCCAGGCGCCTGGCGCTGGCTTGCAGCCCCAGCAGGCCGACGGCGTCTTCAACGCAGCGGCGCACATCCAGCGGCGCTGACTCCAGTTCCAGCATGCCGGCCTCGATCTTGGAGAAATCCAGGATTTCGTTGAGGATGGCGAGCAGGGCGTCGCCGCTCTGACGGATGGTTTCGATGTGATCGCGCTGTTCGGCCGATAACGGCGAATCCAGCAACAACCCCGACAGGCCAATGACGGCATTCATCGGCGTGCGAATCTCGTGGCTCATGTTGGCCAGGAATTCCGACTTGGCGCGATCGGCCGTTTCGGCCGATTCCTTGGCCCGGCGTAGCGCATCTTCCGTGGCCCGCCGCTGCGAAATGTCGCGGATGAAGGCGCTGAAGAACATGCCGGCCTGCGTCTCTACCGGGGTCACCGCCAGTTCGATGGGAAAGATGCGGCCATCGCGATGCAGCGCCTCCAGCTCAATGCGCCGTCCCAAAATGGGTCCGTGACCCGTGGCGTGATAGCGGGCCATGCCCTGACGGTGTCCGTCGCGGAAGTCGGGCGGCACAATCCGCTCAACCAACGGGTGGCCCAGCACCTCGTCCGCGTTCCAGCCGAAAATCACTTCGGCCTGCTGGTTCCACTGCGTCACCACGCCGTCCGAATCAATGATGATGGAGGCATCCAGGGCCAGATCAATGACCTGCCGCAGCCGCGCCTCACTGTCTGCCAGCTGCTGCTCGAACGTCTTGCGCTGCGTGATATCGCTTTCGATGGCAATGAAATTCGTCAGCGTGCCGCTTTCATCGTAGACCGGCTTGACCTCGATGCTCACCCAATACGGGCGGCCCGATTTGCTATAGTTGATCAGTTCGGTTTCAAAGCCCTGGCGCCGGTGCACGCGCTCGCGCATGAAGGCCACGACCTCGGGATCAGAATCCGGCCCTTGCAGAATCTGGCTTGGCCGTTTGCCGATCGCCTCGGCCAGAGTGTACTCGGTAATCTGGGTGAAGGCGTCATTGACCCACTCGATGTTGCCATCGGGGTCAGAAATGATGACCATATTGCTGGTTCGGCTGGCCACCTGCGACAGCGTGCGCGCTTCAGCTTCGCTGCGCCGCAACGCCTCCTCCATCTGCCGGCGGTCGTCCAGGTTGGTGATAACCGTCACGCTGCCCTTGAACTGGCCATCGCGCATACGGGGCGCGCCCGTGATGAGGACGTGCAACGGGCTGCCGTCGGCGCGGCGCAAACGGGTTTCGTAGGTTGTCACGGCGCCGGTTGTGCGCCGGCGGAGCGCATCCTGTAGTCGACCGTGATATTCGGGCAAGGTAACATCGAAAGGGGATCGGCCGATCAACTCGTCCGGCTCGTAGCCCAGCATGTGCGCAAAGGCCGGATTGACGTAGTTGAACACGCCATTCTCATCCGCGTAGGTGAGGCCCTGCCCCATCAGATTCAATACCTGGTAGGGAAAATCGCGCTGCTCGGCCAGTTCGGCCAAGCGGCGTGCGGTCTCGGCCTCCAGCTGCGCGTATTCCTGCCGCGCCCTGTCCAGCGCCGCCCGCGCCTCGGCCAGCTCCGCTTCAGCCTGAAGGCGGGCTGCCTCCGCCAGCCGCAGGCGCTCTTCCAGCCCATCCATCAGATTTCTACCCTGAAAATTGTGCCGTTCGGGCTGTTGGCCTGGGCCGTGACGTGGCCGCCGTGCGCTTCAGCCACCATCTTGCAGAAAGCCAGACCCAGACCGATTTGTTGCAGGCCGTGGTGCCGCAGTTCCACAATCTCATACTTGTCGAAAATGCGCTCTCGCTCCTCAACCGGGATGCCGGGGCCCTGGTCGGACACCGAGACGATGGCGCGCGCCCCCGGTCGGTTGGCGTCAAATCCACTCGGCATCGCCAGTGCCAGGCAGATTTCGCCGCCCGTGCCGCCGTATTTCAGGGCGTTGTCGAGCAGGTTGTCCAGCAGGCGATCGAACAGGCTGGCGTCGAGTAAAACCGGGTGGTCGCCTTGCCAGCCCTCCAGGTCAAGCTTCAGGTCGGCGCCCTTGGCCTGTGCCAGCGGCACATGGCGGTCGTAGGCCTCTTGGATGAGTTTGCGAATGTCAACCGGAGCCTGACATGGTCGCAGTTGTCGCCGCTCCGTCTTGGCCAGCAAGAGCATGTCATTGACAAATGCATTGACCCGCCGGATCTGGCTTTCGATCGCGTCCAGGTATTGGAGCTGATCTTCGCGCGGCGCCTTCTTGAGCAACAGGTGGGCATACAGCGCCGCAGCCGCCAGCGGGCTGCGCATGTCATGGGCCACCATATTGGATAGTTCTTCGCGCAACAACAAGGTCTCGCGCAATTCGTCATGCTGAAACTTGAGGCGCAGCATAGAACGTATGCGGGCGCGCAGGACGGGACCGTGTACGGGTTTGGACAGGAATTCGTCGGCGCCGGCGTGGAGGCCGGTCACTACATCGTCGGAGCTGGCCAGGGCTGTTATTAGAATGATTGGAACGTGTCGCCAGCGTTCATCACTCTTGATGCGCCGGCACAGGTCGAAGCCATCCATATCGGGCATTACTACATCCAGCAGGATAGCATCGGGCGCGTGCTGCTCCATCTGCCGCAGGGCGTCGGCCGCGCTGGCAGCCAGCCGCACACGGTACTCTTCCTCCTTCAGGAGGCGCACCAACGTGGCGCGTGCGGTGGCGCTATCGTCAATAATCAGGATGGCGGGTGGTTCTTCCATACACAGCAGCTCCAGTCTGTGATCCGGCGATTATGCGGCGGCGGCAGGTGCAGAATAGTCTGCGGCCGTTAGCGGCTGGGCCTGGCGGCGCGGCCGGCTGCTCCAGATGAGTAGAATAATAAGCAAAATCAGCATCAAGCCGATTGGCACCATTATAACCTGCTTCAGCCTTTCGCGAAACAGCCACAGGAGGACAACCTGGGCGACGCCGGCTATCGCGGTCGGCAAGGTGAAACTGCGTCTGCCCGGCGTATGCCTATCACCGGGCGCATGGTGTTTTGTCTAAACGGCATGTGGGCAAGTCGGCCAGGTTGACAGCGCCTCCTCCGTTTGCCGGCTATCTTCCAGCGTCCGGTGTTCAAATTGGCTGTTGTACAACTCGGCGTAGAAACCGCCACGAGCCAATAGCTCTGTGTGACGACCTTGCTCGACAATATCCCCATCACGCATCACCAGGATCAGGTCCGCGTTACGAATAGTGGACAGGCGGTGGGCGATGATGAAGCTGGTGCGCCCTACCATTAGGCGATCCATTGCCTTTTGGATGAGCACTTCCGTGCGCGTATCCACAGAGCTGGTCGCCTCATCTAGGATAAGGATTCTGGGATCGGCCAACACGGCTCGGGCAATTGTCAACAACTGCATCTGTCCCTGGGAAATGTTGGTCGTCTCTTCGTTGATAACCATGCGGTAGCCGTCCGGCAGCGTGTGCACAAAATGGTCGGCGTGAGCATCCTGCGCGGCGGCGATGACCTCGTCGTCTGTGGCATTTGGACGGCCGTAGCGGATGTTCTCCATGATCGTATCGTTGTACAACCAGGCATCTTGTAGCACCATACCAAACCAGTGGCGCAAATCCTGGCGCTTGAATTGGCGGATGTCATATCCATCTACCAGGATGACGCCGTCGTTCACGTCGTAGAAGCGCATCAACAACTTAACGATCGTGGTCTTGCCGGCGCCGGTGGGGCCGACTATGGCCACTTTTTGCCCCGGCCTGGCCTCGGCCGACAGGTGGTAAATGACGGGTAGTTCTGCGTTGTAGCCAAAGCGCACCTGATGAAATTCGACGTGCCCCTGTACCGTCTCCAACTGCACCGGGGTGGCGGTTTCCTCGATCTCTTCCGCTTCTTCCAGAAATTCAAAGACACGTTCGGCCGCGGCCGCCGTTTGTTGCAACACATTGGAGATGTTGGCCAATTGCATCAAGGGCTGGTTGAAGGTGCGCACATATTGGATAAACGCCTGGATGTCGCCGACCGTGATAGCACTGCGGATGGTCAGATAACCGCCCACGACGACGACAACGACATAGCCCAGGTTGCCGACAAAGCTCATGATTGGCATCATAAGGCCCGACAAAAATTGCGATTTCCAGGCGACCTCGTAGAGAGTGGCGTTGTATTCTTCAAACTGCGCAATGCTACGCGCTTCGCCATTGAAGGCTTTCATCACCCGATGCCCGCCAAACATCTCCTCCACATGCCCGTTGACATGGCCCAAATAATCTTGCTGTTCTTTGAAGTAAACTTGCGAGCGGCTGACGATGAAACCAACCACACCCAGGGTGAGGGGGACAACAATCAGGGACACGAGGGTTAGCAGCCAACTGATGGAAAACATCATGGCCAGCACGCCCACTACGGTGATCAACGAGGTGATGATTTGGGTCAGGCTTTGGCTGAGGGTTTGATTGATGGTGTCTACATCGTTGGTGATGCGCGAGAGCACTTCACCTTGTGTGGTTGTGTCGAAGTAGCTAAGAGGCAGGCGGTTGATCTTGGCGGCAATCTCTCGACGGAACCGGTAAGAGATATCGGTGGAGACCTCGGCCATGATCCAGCCCATGAGATAGGCAAAGAGGGACGAGAGCAGGTAGAGGAGGAGGAGGAGGAGGAGGATTCGGCCGATAATGCCAAAATCTATCGAGCCTGTCCCGGCGATCTCGGCCATCACCCCCTCAAACAGCCGCGTCGTGGCGTTGCCCAACACTTTGGGCCCAGCGATGTTGAACACCGTGGACGCCACCGCAAAAATGCTGACAATGACGGTCTGGATTGTGTACGCTTCCAGATAATCGGCGAGCTTGAGCATCGTCTTTTTGAAATTTCGCGCTCTATCGCCCTTCATCATGGCGGCTGCCGGGCCGCCATGCCCCGGCCCAGGCCCACCGCCGCTGCGTCCTTGTTGCATCATCATGCTGACAATTCCTCCAAGCTGAGTTGCGACAGCGCAATTTCCTGGTAGGTTTCACAAGTTTGCATCAATTCCTCGTGGGTGCCTTTGCCTACCACGCGCCCCTGATCGAGGACAACGATTTGCTCGGCGTTTCTGACCGTAGAGACGCGCTGGGTAACCATCAAGATGGTGCTAACGCCAATGTTCTCACGCAGGGCGCGGCGCAGGGCGGCATCGGTCTTGAAATCGAGCGCCGAAAAGGTGTCGTCAAAAATGTAGATGGGCGCTTTCTTCACCAGGGCGCGGGCAATGGACAGACGTTGCCGTTGCCCGGCGGAGACGTTGCTGCCGCCCTGGGAAACTTCCGTTGCCAGCCCTTCCGGTTTGGTGTAGACGAATTCGGCGGCCTGAGCAATGGCGACGGCCGCCTGCACAGTTTCCTCACTGGCATTCTCGTCCGCATAGCGCAGGTTGCTCTCGATGGTGCCGGAGAACAAAACCCCCTTCTGCGGCACATAACCGATCTTATCGCGCAGGTCATGCTGCGTCACCTGGCGGATATCTATGTCATCCATCAAAATGGCCCCTTCTGTCACGTCGTAGAAACGCGGGATGAGGTTGACAATGGTAGATTTGCCGGACCCGGTAGAACCGATGAAGGCGGTTGTCTCACCGGGTCGGGCGACAAAACTGATATTGTGCAGCACATCTGCATCGGCCCCGGGGTAGCGGAAGGAGACATTGCGGAATTCGATGGTTCCGCTGAAGGCGCCATTCAGGGCCTGGGGGGATATGGGGTCGGTGATGGCCAAATCGGTTTCCAGCACATCGGCAATGCGATCGGCCGAAACCTGGGCGCGGGGCAATATGATGAACAACATGGATAACATCAGGAAGGCATAGACGATTTGCATGGCGTATTGCAGGAAAGCCATCACATCGCCCACTTGCATGCGAGCCTGCGCCACCTGATGCGCGCCTACCCACAGGATAACCACGGACAAGATGTTGAGAATGAACATCATCACCGGCATCATCACCGCCATGATGCGGGCGATAAACAGGGTGTTTGCCGCCAGGTCTACGTTTGCCGCGTCAAAACGTTTTTCCTCGAAATCTTGCCTGTTGAAGGCGCGAATGACTAGCATCCCCGACAGATTTTCACGAGCGACCTGGTTCAGCCGATCAATGAGTTTCTGCACGACGTGGAACTTGGGCAGGGCGATGGAAGTGATGACGATGATAATACCGACCAGGACGAGTACGGCCACGGCAATGGTCCACCACATAGATGAACCTTTGCCGATGGCGCGGATGGTGCCACCGACGCCCATGATCGGCGCATAGAAGACGAGGCGGACCATAAACATGGTCACCATTTGCAGTTGCGTGATGTCGTTGGTGGAGCGAGTGATCAGTGAAGCAGTGGGGAATTTGTCGAATTCGGCGCCGGAAAAGTTCTCCACCTTGCGGAACACATCACTACGCAGGTCGCGGCCGACTCCGGCCGCAATTTTGGCCGAGAGATAGCCGACCCACACGGTGCTGACCGCTGAGAGCAGGGTGATGAGCAACATGACAGCGCCGGTGCGCACAATGTAGTTGGTTTGTAAGCGGCTTACGTTCACGCCTAACGCTTCATACTCCGCTTTGACCGCGACCACTGCCGTCTGACGGATCATCTTGTCGCCCAGAGCGGAAAAACGCTCGTTGATCCTATCAGCTATTTGTCTGCGTTGCATCGTCGGTAGCCGCTCCACAAAGGCGAAGACATCGGCGCCCGGGGGCAATTGCGCCAGATCGAAGGCACCGCCGTCCCATTGCGCCGCTGCTGCGGGGTTTGCCATGGCCTGCTCCAACGCCGACACGACGAGCAAAGCTTTGGCGATGGGCGTGGTTAAGCGGTCTATCTCATCCTGGCTGCTGTCTTTGAGGATGTAGATAGGTTGTGTGGACAGGAGGGGGTAAGTGGAGAGGTAGGGCGTGGATTCGGCCGAATCGGGTTGGACAAGGGTATAGGCGTGGCTAATGGCGGCTGCTTCCTCCGCGCTGACAAATAACCCCAGCCGTTCCAATGTCTGCTGCCGCATCGCCTCCGGGACAGGGTCGGCCACACCGCCCTGCTGAATCCCCGTGTTGACAATTCGCGAGAGATAATCGGGTAGCGCTAAATCAAGATTGGCCTGAACAAACAACAAGATAACGGACACCCCGAGCATGAACATGTAGGGCTTCAAGTACCGTCTTAAGCGGAGCATGATAGGCGCTTCTCCTATGTCTGGTGTCGAGAGAAACCGGGCGTCAGCGGGTTTGAATCTCCCGGATAGTGGCTACTCTTGAACGTTTCCCGCGCGTAGGCGGCGCGCGTTGGCCACATGGGTGCCCACCTTGCGCAAAAGCCGGGAGAGAGTCTCCTGTTCCTCAATCGTCAACACGCTAAAACAACTCCCCATAGTGGACAGGTGTTCGTCGTTTTTGATGGTCATCCAGCCAATAGGTCATAGTGGGGTGGGTCAGTGGGAAGCTGTTGCTTCCAGAGGCAGGCAAGAACTCTGATACTACCAACCCGAATTATACGATGCCGAACTAATTAGTCAAGTTGGTTGATTTTGGTTAATGTCTATGCGCAGTCGCAAGCGGTTTAAGCTTCATCCTGTCGGCAAGCCGAGAGCTTCCTTATTATATTGTGGCTGACTTAACGTAGAGGGCAGCGGCCGGGTGGTCGAGGGCAAGTTTCGGCCGAAAAATCCACCCTAAACTCTTGACTTTCATCTTTCTCTCATGTACTGTTACTTTATCGGCCGAACGTCGGCAACAAACAGGCGTCAAGGAAAATCGCCATGACCAACAATATCAATAACACCCCATTCGACACATCACACGGACTGAACCGACCCAACCCCTCAATCTGTTGAGGAGCGCCTGAACCCCACCCAATAGCACCCGCAGACCTTCATCCAACAACTGCTCCCTGGAGAAACCCCCATGCCCCGCCCTTCACGTAGCACCATCCATATTCGCCTGACCGCCCTCCTCGTCGTTTCCTTGCTCACCCTCTGGCTCAACCAGACTCACTCCTCTTCCTACGCCCAAGGCCCTGTTTCCGTCGTCATTGCCCCCATGCGCGGCGGCTCCGTCATCATTGAAACCGACGTCCTCACCATCACCAATCTCAATGGCTTCGATGGCAATGCCGCCGGCTACACCTATCAATGGTATCGCAGCGCCGGACAAGACGCCTCCAATTACCAACCCTCGCAAGATACCGACCCTGGCACCGGCGCCAATCGCTATAACCTGGATAGCAATGGCAGCAACGACGTCGGCCACCGCTTCTATGTCCAGGTTAGCGACGGCAGCGGCCATACTGCCGCCTCTAACGTCGTCGCCGTCGGACCGCGTCAGGCCCCCACGCTGCTGCATCCGGCCGCCAACGAAGAGATCCGCGTCAATCAACCCTATTTCAACATCCGCAACGCTCCCCACGACGGCCACAACCCGCCCAACCCACCCGGCAGCTACATCTACGAAATCCAAATCGCCAGTGATAACGCCTTCAACACCGTTGTCGCCAGCAACCTCAACGTTGCCGAAATGACCGGCAACAATGACGTCACCTACTGGCAGGCCGCGGCCAATCTCAACGGCGGCCTCTTCTGGCGCGCGCGCTCCAAAATTGCCAACGCCCCCGGCGACTGGAGCGCCCCGTTCGCCTTCACCATTGCCAACGTCTGGTCAGCCAACGGCGCGGCCTGGCATTGGCCGCTGGATAACGCTGCCGCGCGCCTATCCGGCACTTTCAAAGAAGGTTATTTCCACAGCGGCTACCTGGGCTCCCAATTACACGGCGGCATTGATATCAGCGGAGCCGACGCCTGCGGCGACGACGTGCGTGCAGTGCGCAGCGGTCTGATCAGCGCCCCGGTCGGTAGCGGCACCGCCGTCACCCTCAATCATCAAGACCTCAAGAGCAGTTACCTGCACATGAACAACCGCACTACCCAACCGCGCGGCGTGTTCATCAACCAGGGCTCAATCCTGGGCAACGTCGGTACAGTTGCCACCGCCCAATGCCATTTACATTTCGACATCCTGGCCACCAACAACGCCACCTATTACAACCCCCTGGCCTACGTCACCTGGAACGACGCGGCCACCCCCACAGTCCCCCACTCCTATCTGCGTTCCGGCCGCACCTTGAACACCAACGCCACCGGTATTGCCGGCACAACCTTCGTCATTGCTGAAACGCGCGACCAGGAAGGCGGCAACCGTCTGGCCCCCTACCGCGTGCAATTCTCGGTCAACGGCACCGAAATCCGCAATATCCAATTCGACAACCTGACCAACGGCGAGACCGAAACGGATTACTATGGCTACCAGACCGCCGCGCGCGGAGCCAACCCTCCCTATCTTCTGTATGCTGAATGGAATACCGGCGGTCTGGCTGACGACGCCGGCCCCCAAACTATCCGCATGGTCTCATCGGACTTCAATGCTCATCAGGGAAACCGCGAAATGGTCATTGGCCCCGACCTGACCGCCTCGCCGTCTTCCGTCACCATTGATCGTTGCCGGCCTGAATCGAAAACTGTCACCCTCACCATCAACAATCGCAATAACAATATCGAAGGCCAAAACAGCGACACCTACCAGCTCACGCTACAACCCGGCGGCGTCTCCGCCAGCCTTAGCCAAAACAGTATCACCATCAATAATGGGGCCAGCGGCAATGTGACTCTGACTATCTCCGGCACGTCTAGCGGCACAGTCCGCGTCATCGCTGCCTCCGGCATCGTGCGCGATGTCAGAGACGCCGTCAATGTCACAGTGAGCGTGGTAGATGGGCCAGGCTGCGACCACTCGGATGACAACCACTCGGCAGCCAGCGGTCAGATTCTCGCTCCCGTGCCCCTCAGCGAAGAGCCGACGCGTGTAGCCATCCTTTTCAACGGATTTGCTCCGGCTGCTTCCGGCTTCGTCAACGCCCTGCGCGAGCCGAATGTTCTGGTTAACACCGATTTCTCGCCCGACATCGTGGCTGACTACCCCCTGCTGGTCATCCCCTCGGGCGGTCTGTATGGCTTGGAAAACTCCGCTTTCTTCCGCGCGCGTCTAGAAGAGTATACCGCGCGCGGCGGAACCCTCATCGTCTTTGACCAACAGCGCGGAGCGGAGTATTCCGTCTTGCCTGGTGGTGGACTGAACGGTTACGGCTGGTCGCAGGATAACTCGTGCAACCTCTCCTCACTTTACATCCGTAACTACGATCAGGTGCTATCCGGCTTCAACGACGCCATCCTAAACTCGAACGTGGACGGTTACTTCACCGATCTTCCCCAGGGCAGCGATGTCTTATTGTGGCGCGCCAAGAACGGGCAACCAGCTATGGTGCGCTATGCCTACGGGACCGGGCAGGTGATCGCCACTACTGCCTACGATGATTGGGGAGTGAGCAATTGGCAAACCACGGCCGACGCTTATATTTTGAATCGCGATCTGCTGGCCTGGGCGGTCGATCCCGCCCTGCTAACCGAGTATGACCCCGGCCAACCCATCAGTTTGCCGCTGTTGGTGAGCAACAACAGTCTGAGTGATGCCGCCACCGTGGAGCTAACCCTGCTGGCCCCCGGCAAAGATGTTATCGGCCAGAGCAGCCAGACGCTCAACCTGGCAGCCGGCGGCAGCGCCACCGTCACCTTCAGTGGCGTGGCGGCCACGCCGTTGGGCATCTGGCGAGTGGACTATACATTGCGCGACGCTTTAGGGCAGGTTATCCAACCGCGCACGCCGGGCGAGCGCTTTGTGGTCAAGAGCCCCCATCCACTGTCATCCCCCTTAAAAGAAGTGGCTTTCAGTCTTAACGCCCCCACCGAGCGCTTCATTGCCGGCACCAATGGGGAGTTCACTTTCACTTTATTCAACAACAGCGCCATCACACGCACCCTGCAAGTGCGTTATGGTTTGCCACACCATACCTGGGAGACAGGCGACCGGGCGACCTATGGCAATTTCAGCGATCTATCGCGCACGGTTGTGGTAGGGCCCAACAGTCAGGCCCAATTTGTGCATGTCTTCCCCATGCGCACAAACGACCGCCTCTTCGCTTACCTATATGAAAATGGGGCCCAGAAGGATCAAACCTGGTTCCAAACGCGCAAAGCCACTGCCGTTGCCAGCACGACCCTCACACTGGGGCAACAAGAGTACGGCCACGGGCAAACGGTAGCCGTGACAGCAGGAGTGACCAATCTGGCGGATCTGGCGGTCAACTTCAATCTCGATTTGCGTGTGACCACGCCGGCCGGCGCGCTGCTTTTCAGCGAGCAACGCCCGCTGGCTCTAACTCCCGGCGTCACCAAAGAGGAAGCTTTCGCCTTTGTCTTGCCGGCAGATGCGCCCAACGGAACATACCGCGTGCAGGCCACAGTGACGCAGGAAAACATCCAGGTGAGCGGCAACGTGAGCGGCTTTACCTTGCCTACCAGCCCGGCCAGTGTGGAGGTTGGCTTGCCGGCGGCGTTGCCTCCGACGGCGAGCGATGTTTTGCGGGTGACGATCAGCAATCCCCATGCTTATCTTCCGGTGAATGGTGTCTTCACTGCGGCGGTGACCGACCCCAATGGAGCCACCCTCTCGTTGCCGGCGAGCAACTACAATCTGGCAGCGGGCGCCAACACGGTGCTGGATTTCGACCTGAGCAGTTTACCGGCGCGCTTTAGCGTCTACCGTTTCGACTTCACCAGCAGCGATCAATATAGCCAGCGCGCCTGGTCGGAGTCGCGACCGGTGACGGTGAATACGGCCCTGACCTTTGACCAACCCAGTTATCAGGTGCGGCAAACGCTGGCGGTGGGCGTTCGACTGAGCAATAGCGACAGCTTCGCTATCACGCCGCAAATGACGCTATCTATTCCAGATTTGAGCTTCACGCAGGCGCAGACTGTCTCTCTGGCCGCTGGTCAGACGCGTTTCATGACGGTGACTTTGCCGCTGCCGCCGACTTTGGGGCCGGGTTTCCACGCCGTAGATTTGAGCGTGGGGCTGACAAATGTCCTCACAGATAGCAATCGCTTCCTGGTGCCGCCATCACGGGTAGTAGCCTTTGTGCCGCAGACAGATTTCCAGGCGGGGGATGCTGTTCCCATCCAGTTGCGCAATCTAGGCGGGGTGGATGCGCCGGTGACGACGACCTTGTCATTGGTGGATGTCTACGCCGTATCTGTGGCGACGGCCACACTGACGACGACAGTGGAGGCGGGCACAACTATGACGCTGACGCTGTTGATTCCGACGGGGGCAGCTTCCGGTTTTTACTATCTCGATGTTGATGGCCAAAATCTGGCGACGGGGGCAACATTGACGCAGCAAGCCGGCTTGAATGTCACCGGCGTGGCGGCGTCTCTGGGGGTGCGCACAGGGCAGCCGGAGTATTTCAGCGATGAGGAGATTGATGCTCTAGCCGACATATTGGTGTCGTCTGGGGTGCTGGCTGGCAATGACCTGAATTTGCGGATTTGCTCGGATAATAGCAGCAACGGTTCGGCCGATACGTCCCTTCCTGAACCCACCTACCAGAACACAACCGTCCCCATCAACTGGATCGACATCTCCGAAGGCGGTCAGGTGGTAGCCGTTGCCGACAATACCTCCACCCTGGTCAATATCGGTTTCTCCTTCCAGTTCTACGGAACCGCCTACACCCAGATGTACGTTGGCTCCAACGGCCTTATCAGTTTTGGCGCCGGTTACACCACCTCTAGCAACACCGCCATCCCCAGTCTCAGCACGCCCAACAACGCCATCTACGCCTTGTGGGATGACCTCTACCCCATCGGCGGCAGCTATGGCAATATCTTTGTGCAACAGGTGGCGCCTACGCGCACCATCGTGCAATGGGAACGCGTGGCCCATTGTTGCAGCCTCGGCTCACCGGAGACCTTCCAGGTCATCCTGGACGGTAGCAACCACAGCATTACCCTGCAATACCAGGACGTCTCCTTAACCAGTAGCGCCACGGTGGGTGTGGAAAATTCGACCGGCGTCTACGCCAAACAGATAGCCTACAATCTGAGCGATGTCATCACCGATGGCCTGGCCCTGCGCTTCACCCCAACCCCGGAGACCGTTAACCAAGTCGTCTACAACACCAGCACGATCCCCCTGAACTGGATTGAGATCGCTCAAGGCGGCCAGGTGGTGGCCGTGGCCGATAACACCTCCACCCTGGTCAACATCGGCTTCTCCTTCCAGTTCTACGGAAGCGCCTACACGCAAATGTATGTGGGCTCCAACGGCCTCATCAGCTTCGGCGCCGGCTACACCACATCTAGCAACGGCCCCATTCCCAGCGTCAGCACCCCCAACAACGCCATCTACGCCCTATGGGACGACCTCTACCCCATCGGCAATGGTTACGGCAATGTCTTTGTGCAGCAGGTGGCGCCCACACGCACCGTTGTACAATGGGAACGCGTGGCCCATTGTTGTGCTCTCGGCTCGCCGGAGACCTTCCAGGTCATCCTAGACGGTAGCGATCACAGCATCACCCTGCAATACCAGGATATCAGTTTGACCAGCAGCGCCACCGTAGGTGTGGAGAATTCTGCCGGGATCTACGCCATCCAATTGGCCTTTAATCAGGCCGGCATCATCACCGACGGTCTGGCGGTTAAGTTCACACCGGGGCCGCAAACCATTGAAGACGTCACCTACGCCAGCGCAGCCATCCCCTTGAATTGGGTGGATATCTCCGGCGGCGGGACCGTCGTGGCGGCCGGAGACAACGTCTATTCGCTGGTGAACATCGGATTCCCGTTCGAATTCTACGGCAACACCTACACCCAGGTGTATGTGGACGCCAACGGGTATATTAACTTCGACGGCTACGGCTCCTACCCCTACAACGAAGCCATCCCCAGCTATAATGGCCCCAACAACGCCATCTACGCCTTGTGGGACGATCTCTACCCAGCCGGCGGCGACTACGGCAATGTTTACGTGCAACAGGTCGCTCCAACCCGCACGGTTATCCAGTGGGAGCGCGTGGACCACTGTTGCGGCCTCGGCACGCCAGAGACCTTTCAGATCATACTGGATGGCGCGAATAACAGCATCACGCTGCAATATCTGGCCGTGAGCGACGTCGGCAGCGCCACCGTCGGCGTGGAAGATGGCTCCGGCGCAATCGGCGTGCAACTCTCCTTCAACCAAACCGATGTCATCACCAACGGTCTGGCGATCCAATTTGCGCCGACGCCGCAAGTGATTGACGAAACCTCCTATGACTACGTCCCGGCCGGTCTTAACTGGGTAGAAATTTCGACCACAGGTCAAATTGTTGCCGAAGCCGACGATACGTATGAGCTGGTACCCATTGGTTTCCCATTTGAGTTCTACGGACAAACCTACACGGATATGTATGTCGGCTCCAACGGCTACGTCAGCTTTGGGGCCGGCTTCACCAACTACTCCAATGACTACATCCCCACCTATTGGGAACCTAACAATGCCATTTATGCCCTGTGGGACGATCTGTACCCGGCGGGAACCGTTTACGGCAACGTCTACTTCAAGCAGATTGATGCGACACATACGGTTGTCCAATGGCAGGCGGTGGCCCATTGTTGTAGTGTGGGCGAGCCAGAAACCTTTGAGATCATTCTGAACGGCGCAGACAATAGCATCACGCTGCAATATCTAGACGTGACAATGCCGTATTACGCCACAGTCGGGGTAGAAAACGGGAATGGTTCGCTGGCAACACAAATTGCCTACTCCGAACCGGGCATTATCACCGACAGCGTGGCGTTCTTGCTGACGCCAATCACGGTGCCCATCACTATCTCCACCTACGTCTCGACCAGCGTGCCCTTCACCTGGGAGGAAATCGCCCCGCCAGATGATACCCGCATCGTGGCCGTCGGCAATGACACCTACACAGCCGTTGACCTGGGTTTCTCGTTCCGTTTCTACGGCATTGACTACAGCCAGATGTATGTCGGCTCCAACGGCTTTGTCAGCTTTGGCAGCGGCTACACCCAATATAGCAATACGGCCATCCCCAACAGCAGTCAGCCAAACAACGCCATCTACGCTTTGTGGGATGACTTATACCCACAGGGCGGCGTGTATGGAACGGTTTATACCCGACAGATCAGCCCCACGCGCATGGTTGTACAATGGGATGGAGTGGCCCACTGTTGTAGTGTGGGATCGCCGGAAACTTTTGAAATCATCTTAGACGGCAGCGACAACAGCATCACGCTGCAATATCTGGATGTCAGTTTCACCAGTAGCGCCACGGTAGGCGTAGAGAACGACACGGGTGTCAAGGCCACCCAGATCGCCTACAACCAATCCGGCGTGATTGTGGATGGCTTCGCCCGTCAGCTGACGCCTGTGGTGCAGCTGATCACTGTCCCAGGCTACACGACGGCCAACATCCCACTGGCCTGGCAAGAAATTGCGCCCTCCGACACCACCAATGTGGTGGCCGTCGGCGACAACACCTCTACACAGGTCAATCTGGCATCGCCATTCACCTTCTACGGGAACAGCTACAGCCAGATGTACGTCAATTCCAACGGCTTCCTGAGTTTTGGCAGCGGCTACACAACCGGCAGCAACAGCGCTATCCCCAGCACAGCCACACCTAACAACGCTATCTACGGCTTTTGGGACGACTTGTACCCCATCGGCAGCATCTACGGGGCCGTCTATACTCAACAGATCAACCCGAACTTGTATCTTGTGGAATGGAAAAGCGTGGGGCATTGTTGCAGTAACGCTTCGCTTGAGACATTTGAAATCCTGATCAATAGCGCAGACAACAGCATCACGCTGCAATACCTGGACGTCACTTCGACCGGCAGCGCCACGGTGGGTGTAGAAAACGAGAGTGGCACGGTAGCCACGCAGTTGGTCAACAATCAAAGCGGCATCATTGTAGACGGGATGGCCCGCCTCTTGACACCGGCTATTCAAGCCGTGACTATTCCTTCTTACGTTCCGACCACGACCACGATCAACTGGCAGGAGATCGCGCCGCCTGATGACACCCTGGTCGTGGCGACTGGCGACAACACCTTCACCCAAGTCAATCTTGGGTTCCCGTTTGAGCTGTACGGCATGCCTTACACCAGTATGTATGTCGGTTCGAATGGGTTCTTGAGTTTCGGCAACGGCTATACACACAACAGCAATGGAGCTCTGCCCAATCCGAGCACACCTAATAACGCCATCTATGCTCTATGGGATGACCTCTATCCCATCGGGGCCGGCTATGGGCAAATTTATGCTCGCCAGACCGGGCCGACAACGTATGTGGTGCAATGGGATGCAGTAGGACATTGTTGCAGCGCCACATCTCTGGAGACTTTTGAGGTCATTTTGGACGGCTCGAATCACACCTTCCGCCTGCAATACCTGGACGTGGCCAGCACGAGCAGCGCGACTGTGGGTGTGGAGAATTCCATTGGGGCGAAGGCAACACAGGTGGTTTACAATCAGGCGGGGGTGATAATAGATGGGTTGGCTCTTAACTTTACGCCAACTATCGAGGAGCCGCCGCCGCCTAAGATCTGCGACCCGCAACAGGTGCAACCACTCAATATGATGCTAGTCATTGACCGTTCTGGCTCGATGGGGGGCCAGCCAATCATTGACGCCAAGGCGGCCGCGGTAGCTTTTGTGGATCTGATGAATCTGGACATTGACCAAGTGGGTCTGGCCTCGTTTGCCAGTACGGCCACTCTGGACACCCACCTGACACAAGACGGCAACGCGGTGAAGGTGGCTATTAATAACTTGATCGCCAGCGGCTCGACGGCTATCGGCGATGGTCTAGCGGTAGGGCAGGCGGAACTGGTTGCCCACGCCGATCCGGATGTGGCCCCGGTGATAGTTTTATTATCGGACGGCTATAACAACGCCGGGCAGGACCCGATCAATGCCGCCAGTGTAGCCAAAGCGGCCGGCACGTACATTGTGACTATCGGTTTGGGCACCGGGGTCGATACGGCGCTGATGCAGGCTATCGCTTCAACGCCTAGCGATTTCTATTATGCGCCCACTTCTTCCGACCTGGCGGAGATTTTCGCCTCTATTGCCGGAGGTTTTTGCCGGCAACCGCTACCTTATGCGGATGGGTGCGGCTTTGTGCTGTGGGAAGAGACGGTTCCAGTCACGACGACGAACACGCTGAGCGTGGCGCGGGTGGCGGGGCCGCTGAATATGAGCGGGCGGTTGAAGCTGGATGGGCGCTTGTTCGCCGAGACGGGTCAGTTGCTCAGCCATGACCAGTATCCGTTTTATCTGTTCGACCCAGACACACGGTTGATGCTGGAGACGGATAAGGATGTGTATCGGCCGAATGAGACCATTCAGGTGACTACCGGAGTGACCAATACCAGCGCTCTGGCAACCGACATGGTGTTGCGTCTCTACCATGATAACGAGAGCCTGCTGGCGCACCCGCTGACGCTGGCCGTCGGCCAGGGCTATAGTTATCAGACAGCCCTGACGGCCACAACGACCCTCACCTCTACCAACTTCAACCTGGCCGCTTCGGCCAATGGGTTGGCGGTGTTCAAGACGGTGACGGTCAGTGCGCCGCAGTTGGCGGCGCGACTAGACGCGCCGGATGTGGTGGGTCGCGCGCCGTTCGGCGTGAGCCTGACCATTACCAACACAGGGATTGTCCCGGCTTACGTCAGCGCGGCCATCAATAGCGTGGTGGCGGCGACGCCGTTGAGTCTGACGCCGGGGCAGAGCGCGCGTCTGGCGGGGACGCTGAGTATCACCCAGGACATGGTGTTGCAGGCTCCCTTGAGCGGCGACTTGAATACAACGCTGACTCACCCGATCATCTTCGGCGAAGCGGCCGAAGTGAGCATCGCGCCGCAGGCTGTGTATCCGGTAGGGAGCGTTGAAGTTCCTTATACTATACACAATACCGGCTTGCTGTCGAGCGCTTTCACCACCGTTTTCACTTTGTTCAACAGCAACGGCGCGGCGGTGGTCAGCCTGGGCATTCCGGTTGATCTGCCGGCAGGCGAGAGCCAGAACGGTTTGTTGCCGTTGGGGTATTTGCCGGCTGACAGTTACACGTTGGAAGATGAGATGCCGTTTGGGGAGGATTCGGCCGATTTTCTTGTCATCGCCCACCAATCCGTCCACCTGAGCGCCGTCGCCGGCCCCACCGTGGCCGCCTTCGCCCCCGTCACCGCCACAGTAACCAACGACGGCCTGGATAGCTTCAGCGGTCAGGTGACGTTGCAAACCAGCTTCTTCGCCGCCAGCGCCCCGGTCGTCAATCTGGCCGCCGGGCAAGCGCTTGACCTACCGTTGCCGGTAGATGTCAGCGCCGCTGTCGCCGGCGACCACCCGGCCCACCTGGAACTCCTAGACCTGGCCGGCCGCGTCGTTGACCAGGCCGACGTCACCTTGAATGTGCCCGGGCCCAATCTGATTCTCACTGACCTGCCGACTAATCTGACCCTGCCCGTCAGCGCCACGGTCACCATGACCTTCGGCGTGGCTAACCAGGGCGCGGGCGCTGGAGCCGGAACGCTCAGTTTCGCCTTCAGCGACTATGTGGATGAGATTCAAAACCTCTGGCTGCCCGGCGGCGAAGAAGGCGACGTCAGCTTCAGCTTCTTCGTGCCGCCCGACATCGAGGCCAAAGTGTACCCAGCCCCCTACACCTTCAACGACGAGCCGGGCGTTCTTTACCTGACCGTACAGGGCATCGCCATTGACGTGACCCCCTCGCTGGACAAGGCCGGTTACTACGAAGGCGAGACCGCCTTGCTCACCCTGCACATCCACGAAACGGCCAACCGCCCCACCCCGCCACTTTATGCTCTGGCGCGCTTCAACGCCTACAGCGAGAAGCAACCCTTCCACCTGTCGGCGCTGGGCAGCGTTGACCTGACCTTTAGCGTGCCTGTCTCCTTCCTGGGAGATGAAAAGGTGTTCTACGGCATCTACGCCGAGGCCTCCGACACCAGCATCCACCTCAACACCATCTATCTGCCGCAACTACGACCCGATGTGGCTATTCTGACAGACAAGCAGGTGTATGAACCCGGCGAGACAGTTGTAGCCACGGTTGTGACCACCGCCACCGGC
>JAYRVN010000440.1:0-1725 GCA_041918535.1 Chloroflexota bacterium | reverse complement strand
TGCTGGTAGAGGTCGCGCTCTTGTTGTCGGGCGTCGCGGGCGGCTTTTTCGGCTTCGAGGTAGGCGCTGACGGCGGGTTCGGCCGCTGCCAGGTCGGCCATGGCGCGCTGGGCGGCGGCCTCTTCTTGCCGCCAGTGGGCGAGTTGAGGGATGAGGCCGGTGAGGGAGGTCATGTTGTGAGGGCCTCGGCGGGGGTGAGTTGGTTGAGCAGGTCGGCCACGGCGCGGGCGCCGCGGCGGTAGACGGTGACGCAGATGAGCTGGCCGGCGCGCATGACGGCCCAGTATTGTTTGTAGCGTTGGACGGTGTAGGGCATGGGAGGGCTCCTGTTGGGTTGGGATGGGGGTGGTGACGCGGCAGGGCGTCGCCGGCGGGGCGGGCGGTTACGCCCGGCCGGGGAGCGCGACGGGTGAGGTGGTCGGCCGAATACGGGGCCGGCGGGGCACTGGCCAGATGGCCGACAGGTGCATGGGCCTGTCGCCGCGGCGCACTCACGCACCATGAGGCGGCAGCCGGTCGTTGCGTCCCCTCCCTGCCTGTCTGACGCCAACGCCGGCCCCCATATGGCTACCACTGACCAGACTGGTTGCCGGTTGCCGGATTGCCGGCATGGATTGACTTTCCCTCTCAGAAACTGCTACAATCGCCTCATCAGTGGCACAAAGAGAGGCAATTGGTGCGTCGCCATCCGCTTCGCGATGGCTTAATTTCCAGATATGGCCTGCGACCAGACCCGGCTTCGTTCAACTCAGGACTATACGGCGGCTGACACCCGAGTTGGTTAGCGCCCACCTCTGCCCGCGCCGCATGAAGCCTTAGATCGTTATGCCGCTTAGATCAACATTCTGGCCGGCAAGTGCACGGCGACCCTCCTTCACGTGAAGAACATAACAGACAGAATTCTTCAGAATCAGAACCTGGCCGATGAACTTGAGGCGTTTCTTGGGACGCGAGGAGATTCCCAACAAACTGAACAACGAAAGGTGGCGTATGAAGGTGGGCGATTAATTGTCGAATACAACGCGAATCATCAAATGCGGTCCATTTGTGTGACCGACGACTACGCCGAACCTATGATTCGCAAACTTGAAAGCGACGTAGCCGATGCCTTGTCGCATGAAGGGAACGAAGTCGCGCAGCGATACCTGCATAGCTTATACCGTGTCGACGGCTTTTACCGTCACGCCGACACCTTCCAGATCTCGCCATCGCCACCTGATGCACCACAGCCGGAATTTGAGCACGCATATCACTCATTCCTCCTGGAATACAGTTTTTCCAAAAGCCCGCACCAATTGGTAAACCAGCATCGATCCAGCCGACGTTTTTCAGAACTGTCTTTGTTACTTCACGCGTTACTCCACGCAGTGCGGCTTCCAAATAGCTCCACAACTCATGAATGGGTGGTTACACCTGGCCCAGAATGGGCGAGTCGTTAATTTGCATTGCTACCTCTGACATTCCGAAGTGCCACTACCGAAAGAATGTAGTCGCCACCGCTGCTCCGTTCAAATTGAGCGGGATATGTTCTAGCGTCTAACTGCTGTAAGATTGGTGCCAACCCTACTTCACCGGTCAAAATCATTCCAACTGTAAATTATGCGGTGAGGCACAAATGTGGCATTATTGGGGGAAATGCAATGGCGCGAGGAGAACATGGTTACAGTAGAAGTTATCGTACGCGATGAAGAAGGGGGAGTCATTAGCCAGCAAACAAGCGGGTTG
>JAYRVN010000439.1:0-3038 GCA_041918535.1 Chloroflexota bacterium | reverse complement strand
GGCGGGCTGGGACTTCTGTTATGTGGAAGTATCCACCAACGGCGGCACGAACTGGAGCCAAGTGGCGCAATACGACGGCAGTCACACAGCCTGGGAAGAGATCACGTTGTCGCTGGCGCAGTTGAACAATCAGGCCAACGCGCGCATTCGTTTCCGCTTTACGTCGGACAGTAACACTGTGGCTGACGGTTGGCATGTGGACGACATCAAAGTGCGCGGCACCTCTAATGCCTGCGGGGGAGTGACGCCTGAGGGTGTCATCTACACCAGCCCCACCAACAGCGGCAGTGTGGGCGGCGTTACGTACGATTCTGGTGACATCTTGGCCTATAGCCTGGGAACCGGCGCTTGGTCCATGTTCCTGAACAACGCGACGACCGGCGCTACAGGCAATCTCAACTCGATTGATCTGTACAACAATGACAAAATCCTGATGAGCTTTGACCAGGGTGCGGTTGTGCCTGGCGTGACCGGGCTGGATGATTCGGACATTGTGTTGTATAGCTTGTCCGGCAACAATTTCCGGATGCTCTTTGATGGCTCTGATGTCAGTCTGTCTTCGGCGACTGAGCCGATTGACGCGCTTGGCGTCACGCTTGACGGGCGCGTGGTGTTGAGCACGGCGGGCGCGTTCGATGTGGGCAGCGTTACCGGCAGCGGCGAAGACATGTTGAAATTCATCAACACCCGATGGGGTAAGCGTACGGCCGGTTCATGGCAAAGTTATTTCGACGGCACGCCGGCGTCGCTCGGCAACGTGAAGGGCGCTTGGGCGCATTGCAATGGGCAAGATGTGTATCTGGCGTTGGATGACTATGCCGGGCATGGGCCAGGTATTTACATCTATAACCTGTCGAGCGGCGCGGTGGACCCGACGCCGTTCTGGTCAGGGGCGGATGGGTATACCATTGCCAATGTGGATGCCCTGCATGTATCGTTGCCGGCGTGTTCGGCGCTGGAGCAATCGCCAACGGCGTTCAGCCTGCCTGACGCGCCTTAAGCGAGAGTGTTTGATTGGGTAGGAATCGGCCGAATTCTCCACAGGATTCGGCCGATTTTTTATGCCAGCGTCCCCCCCCTTCCATTAACCTTGCCTCACTCAAGTCGGCTCTAACCTCGGGCAACGGCCCGGCGACGCCTGACAAGCCAGGGCTGGCGCGCGGTCTTGAACGCCGCTTGGCAGAACTTTAACCGGCCGTGGAACTAATCAGTGTCGGCGCGCGTTTAGCAGGTAGAAACAAAACTTGAATCACTTTGGAGAATAGCATGCAACCTACTATATCGTTAATTCACAAAAGTTTCGCCCTGTTGGCTTTACTCTGGTTGGCCGTAGCCGTCGCCTGCGCGCCTGGGCCTGAACCCACTGTGGAAGAAGGCGGGAGCCAGAAGGCTACAGAAAAGCCCTCCCTGACGCTAGATGGCACGCAATGGACGTTGACCGGCTACGGTTCGGCCGATTCCTTGACCACCCCCGCCGCGGCTATCACGATTGAGTTCCTCGATGGTCAGGCGCGCGGCATCGCCGCTTGCAATCATTACGGCGGCGCTTATGTGCTTGACGACGATAAACTGACCTTCTCGGACGGCCTCTCGCAGACGATGATGGCTTGCGAGCCGGCAATCATGGAATTGGAGCAACAATACCTGGCGGCCTTACGCGCCATCAGCGCCGTGCAACGGGATGGCGACAAGCTGACCTTACAAACGGCCGATGGTGTTTGGGTCTTTCAACCGATTGTGCCCTTGCCGGATGCCCCGCTGGAAGGCACAGTCTGGCAATTGGACTCCTTCGTGTCCAACGATGCGGTAACCGCCTACGACGTGACCATCACGGCAGAGTTTGCGGCTGGGCGTATCAGCGGCTCGGCCGGCTGCAATAGCTACTTTACCGATTACACCTTGACGGGTGACAAAATCCAAATCGGCCCAGTCGGCTCGACTAAGATGGCCTGCGACGAGGTAAAAATGGAGGCGGAGGGGCGTTTTCTGACGGGTTTGGGTTCGGCCGAATCCTACACCATCGACGGCCACACCCTGACGCTCCAGCACGCTCAAGGCAGCCTCGTTTTCAAAGTGGCGGGCGACGCTCCCACGCCTTAATGGTCAGAACCTGATTTCGTCTCATAATAAGGCGCGCCATCTGGCGCGCCTTTTGCGTTTGGTCAGACCGCCGGCAGCGCGTGGGCCCGAATCATGCGCGCCAGACTGTCCAGGCCACGTGTCAGAGTTGCCATGTCCGGCCCGAAGCTGATGCGGCAATAATTCTGGTAGCGGGCGCTGGTGCGGCGTCGGCCGGGGTTGACATCAAAAAACAGGCCGGGCACCGTGATCACCTGATAATGCAGCCCCTCCTGAAAGAAGGCCAGACCGTCGTTCAGAGGCGCCGGCAAGCTCGACAGGTTGGCCCAGACATAGAAGGTCCCCTCCGGCGGCGCATCACAGCCGATACCCATCTCCGCCAGCCGCGCCAGGGTGTAATCCCGTTTTCGCTGGAATTCAGCTTGAATCGCCGCGGCTTCTTGTAGCGCAAGGGACGGGTCCAGCAATTGCCCCGCCTGTTCCTGAAAAGGGTGGTTGGCGCCGCCATCTAGAAAGGAGCCAGCGCTGGCGACGGTGTTGATGATGGATTGGGGCGCGAGCGTCCAACTGATGCGCCAGCCGGGATAGCGCCAGTTCTTGGTCAGGCCGTCCACAATGACGATAGGATCGCTCTCGACATCTTCGATGTAGCGGGCGGCGGAGACCATCGGCGGTGCAGGGGTTTCCGGCGTGGCGTAGAGATAATGGGAATAGAACTCATCGAAGATGAGGCTACATTGTGTCTCACGCGCCAGGTCAACCCAGGCTTGAAGTTCCGCCCCTTGAACCACCTGGCCGGTGGGGTTGCAGGGATTGCTGGCCAGGATGGCGGTGAATCCCCGGCCCATGATTTCATCGCGCAGGGATTCGGCCGAAATTCGATACTTATTCTCCCGTTGCAGCAAAATGGGAATCGGGATAAACCCCCGGAAAGCCGTCAGCAACTCTTCATAGGCTGT
>JAYRVN010000438.1:0-8119 GCA_041918535.1 Chloroflexota bacterium | reverse complement strand
CGTCGGCACCGCTTCGCCCAGCGCGTGCAAAATGGTCGGAGCCAGGTCAATCAGACCGGCTTCGACAGGCCGGCTGCCCGGTTTCACTGACGGCCCCCAGGCCAGGAATAACCCGTTCATACGGTGCGTGCCCGAAATGCCGCGCTGCATAGACTCGATGACATGCGGCGACCCGAACTCGAACTCGCCGAAACCGAAATATTCCAGGCGCGTCGGCAGGAACACGATATCCGGCAATCGCTCTACCTGCGCGCCCTGATACAGCGCCTCGCGTGGATAAACGGCCTCCACCACCTTCTCGCCCGTGGCCGGATCGCGCAACTCACCTAACCGGCGCATAATGGCTTCGCGCACGCGCAGGTACTCCGCCCCCGGCGTGACACAGCCTAACGGCTCCCGCCCCTGCACATTCAGATAAATCTGCCCGATGTTGCCCAGGGCATAGGCTTGCGTGCGCGCCCAATCCACCTCGTCAAAGGACAAAAAGAGCGTTTTCAAAAGCCCTTGGCCCTGACCGCGCACTACTTCCCGCTTCAGCGCCCCGAAACCCAGGCGCATCAGCCAGTTGTACACCGGCATCGGCGCAAAACCGCGCTCGAATAGCCAGGCCTTAGCCCTGGCTCGCGGCGTCTGTTGCAACGCTAAAAACCCTTCCTGCAGCAGCCAGCGGTTGACATGGATGAATTTGTGAAAAGGGCCGAAGCCGTGATCGGACATGCCCAATACCAGGGTGTCCGGCTCTAGCGTCGGCAGCAGGTCGGCCAACCAGTTGTCCAGGTGTTGATAGAATTGCAGAATGGCCTGCCCGAATTTCTGCCCTAAGACCGGGTCGTGTAACGGATGACGGTCGTCCATGAATCGCCACAACGCGTGTTGGATGGTGTCGGTGCCGTTGAAGACCACCATCAAGAAATCCCAGTCGGCGCGCCGGCGCAGCGCCTCTAACACGCGCAGGCGGGAGCGTGTGGTGGCATACAGGCGTTGCAAAAAGGCTTCTACGCCGCTGGTGGAGTACGCCTGGCCTGGATCAGGGTAGAGCAAATAATCACCCCCGGCCAGATCGTCTAGCTCAGCCTGCAGCTCGGGCGGATAGGTGAGCGGCACATGTTTGTTCGGCGCAGGCAGTCCCGCGATCAAGACGCCGTTAACCGGCGTGGGCGGATAAGTCATGGGCACGTTGAACACGCATACGCGCCGCCCGCGACGGCTCAGAATAGACCACAAGGTGGGTTCAGTACAAGTGGCGCCGGAGGTGGGGGAGGCGGTGTAGGCGGCCTCGTCGCGTCGAATCCAATCAATGAGACCATGCCGGCCGGGATTCTTGCCCGTCATGAAAGAGGTCCAGGCGGGCGCGGTCATCGGCGGCAAGGTGCTGCGCAGTGGGCCGTAGCTGCCTTCGGTCATGAGCCGCTGAAAGGTCGGCAGCAACCCGGCTTGCGCCCAGGGTTCCAATAAGTCGAGTGTGGCTCCGTCAAAGCCTATCACAAAGACGCGATGCTTGGTTTCTTGGTTCATAGCCAATGTCAGGTGGCGCGCGCCAGGGTAATGTGAGCGTGACCCTTTCTGCCCTGCACCGGGCGTCTAGGGCTGGTTTTGTCCTTTCTCTGTCGCCGCCAGTCTGGCCTCTAATTCGCGCAGTTTCAGGCCGGTGAGGGCAAGTTCCTGAGCGATATTTTTGTCCTGTCGCCAGAGAAGGGTGAGGGTGATGCTGTTGGTTAACAGGATGAAGATGTTGAAGGCGATGCCGGCGGTGAGGAGCATGTAAACCGGTTTGCTGACGCCGACTAACTGTCCCAGCCAATTAAGCACATCCTGGCTGGCGAAGAGGATCAGCCCGGAGAGCCCGGTGAAGAGCCAGACAAGCGAATAGCCGATTCGCAGGCGGCGACTGCGCACCAATTCGAGGATGATCAGGAGAAAGAGCAAGAGGCCGAGGATGGCGATCAATTGTGTGCGTGGTTGCATGGCGACTCCAGCTTATTCTACGGGGCGAGGGTCCGGGGGGGCGGGTAAAGGGTGATTTTCGGCCGAAATTGGGGCCGGTGCGCGCAGCATGGCAATTAACGCTGCCAGCAAAACGCGCAAGACATAATAGACGGACTTGACCCGCGTGATTGAACTATTGCCGGCGCGGCGCGGACGCATTGTCGTGGGCAATTCCAGCAAACGGAAGCCTCGCCGATGCAACATGATCCAGGACTCCACCTCTGGGTAGTCTTGAGGGTGGTGATGCGCCAGATAAGTGATGACCTGCCGATTGTAGCCATAGAGGCCGGACGTCGGGTCGGTTACGGCTTGGCGCGTGAGCAGGCCGATTAACCGGGCAAATAGCCGAATCCCCATAGCTCGGCTGGCCGCGGGGGTATAGACGGCCGGATCACCCGTTCCCGCCGGCGCCAGAAAGCGAGAACCGCAGACGACATCCGCCTGGTTGGCCTGAATCGCTGTCAACAAGCGTCGGGCGTCGCGGGGGTCATGTTGGCCGTCGCCGTCCATGCGCACGACATAAGCGTAGCCGCGCTCGTCAGCGAATTTGAGGCCTGTTTGCAACGCCGCGCCGACGCCCAGGTTGGTTGGGATTCTGAGCAAGTGGACGCCGGCGGCCAAGACGCGCTGACTGGTAGAATCGGCCGAACCGTCATCCACCACCACCACATCCGCTTCCGCCAGTACGGCCTGCACTTCTCGCACCACCGTTTGAATGGAGGACTCCTCGTTGAAAGCCGGAATAATCACAAGTGTATGTTTTATTGGCATATACGGCTTTGGACTCCCTGCGTTCCAGCTGAGTCACTCTTTTGATTGACATCTTGCAGACTAAAATGGTCCCAATAACTATTCAGACCCAAGAATCTGGCTATCTGGTTCGTCTGGTGGATTTGTCGGGCTGATTTCCGCGCTAATGGCATTTCGCTCAATCTAGACAAGCTGCCGCTCCTGATGATGCCCACGAGTCCAAACATAAACTAAGCCTGGCGAATAAAGGCTTGTCTGTCGCAGCCGATCCGCTTTTTCGCTGTCGCGAACCAATACGTAGATCAGGACGCTCGCGTAGAAGCCGACCCCTGGCTCACGCTCATGACTTGGTCACAAGTCTAGCATGATAGATACTTTTTAGCTATGCTTGGGGGATGTAAGCAGGTGGGGCGATGGTTTAGTCGAACGAGCCTGCTTGGACGTCTCTATTCCCCGGATGGTTAGCGCCTGGCGTGGTACAAGGATGGGCGTTCCAGGTTGTCCTCTTGTGCATTTCGCGCTCAAGCGTGTACCATTGGGGTGTATTTGTCAGATAATGGATTGAGGCATTTATGCAAGCGCGAAAGAAAATTCTAGTGACGGGCGCCGGCGGTTTCATCGGGCACCATTTGACGAGTTATTTGAAACAGCAGGGGCATTGGGTGCGGGGTGTGGACATCAAGGAACCGGAGTTTGCGCCTTCGGCCGCCGATGAATTCCAGTTGCTGGATTTGCGTCGGGCGGACAATGCTTTGACGGCAGCCGCCGAGGTGGAGGAAATCTACGCCTTGGCCGCCGACATGGGCGGCATGGGCTTTATTTCTGCCAACCATGCGCTCATTTTGTACAATAATTCGTTGATCGATCTCCACACCCTGGAAGCGGCGCGTATCCAGGGGGTGCGCCGGGTTTTCTATGCGTCGTCGGCTTGCGTTTATCCCGAATATCGCCAGACGGAAACGAACGTTATACCGCTTAAAGAAGAAGACGCCTATCCGGCGCAACCGCAAGACGCTTACGGCTGGCAGAAAATCACCACCGAGCGGCTTTGTCGCCACTACCGCGAGGATTATGGTCTGCAAACCTGCGTGGCGCGCTTCCACAACATCTTCGGCCCGCTAGGAACCTGGGATGGCGGTCGGGAAAAAGCGCCGGCGGCCATCTGCCGTAAGGTGGCCACGGCTAAGCTAACCGGCCAGACGGAGATTGATATATGGGGAGACGGCGAACAGACCCGATCCTTTTGTTACATTACCGATTGCGTAGAAGGCATTACCCGACTTGTACGCAGCGGCGATCACGAACCGACCAACCTGGGTCAAGACCGTATGGTGACGATCAATCAGCTGGTAGACATTATTTCAGGCATAGCCGGCATTGAGCTGGTCAAGCGGCATGTGCCTGGGCCGCAGGGGGTGCGTGGCCGTAACTCGGACAATGCGCGCTTGCGGCAACTGTTGGGCTGGGAGCCGCAGGTATCATTGGAGGCTGGTCTGGCGCACACCTACGCCTGGATCGAAGAGCAGGTGCGGGTGCGGTTAGCCGCGAGCGTGTCCATCGCCTGATGCCGGCTTGGCGGTCAGGGCGACCAGGCCCAGATACATCCACCACGCCAGGCTGGTTTTTGCCCCTAGCGCGACGGCATCGGTCAGTCCAAAGACGGTGAAGGCGACGAGCGACCACCAGGCAGCCATGAGTAAGGGGCGGCGCGGCTGGCCGGAGCGCCCAGCGGTGAGAGTCTGCGCCGCCGTCATGCCCCAGAGCGCCAAATGAACCACGAGGCCCGGTAGCCCCATCTCCGCGCCGGTGTGTAGCCAGATGTTGTGGGCGTGTCCGACGTCGGCCGGCAAAATGGGGAAGTGGTAAAACTGAGGCCCCAGCCGACGAAAGAGGCCCAGGCCAAGACCCGTGTAGGGAAAGTCGCCGGTGGCCTGGATGGCGGCCACCCAGACTCTCTGCCGCCAGCCAGGGTCAAAGACGCCCGTGGTTTCCTGGATAAATTGGGAGGTAATCAAGGCGTTGAGACGCGCCGACCCGATGAGCAAGCCGCCGATGAGGGCCGCCCCGAAGATGGCGGCCATGAGCAGCCGGCCACGGCGGCCGTAGAATACGAGAAGGCTTAGGCTGGCGACGAGCGCGCCGAGTAGGGCGATGCGAGATTGCGTGAGGCTGAAGCCGGCGAGCATGAGGAGGCAGGGGGGGATGAGTAGGAGAGCGGCGGGAAGGGAATCGGCCGAATCCTTCCCCCTCCGCCTCATCGCCCACAAGGCCCAAGGTGCCGGCAAAAACCACAGCAATGTCCCGGCCACCTGGTTAGGATGAAACCCTTCGACCGCCCCCGGCCAACCTGACAACAACTGTGGCATACGCTGCGCCACTTCTCCCAACACAGGCAACTTGTCCGGCAGCGCCCCGCCCAATACCCCTAAAATTGCCAGCGCCGCGCCGCCCCAGGCAAATAGCCGCCATAAGCGCAGGACGGTGGCCTCCGTTGACTGCAGTGTGACGATATCGGCGTACAAAGTCAGCCCCAGGCAGAAAACCAGCCAGCGCCCCAGGGCGCTCACCCACTCCCCGGTCAGGTAAACGGCGACTAAATAACTGCTTGTGCCGACCAACGTCAGCAGCCACAAA
Organism: Chloroflexota bacterium; assembly: GCA_041918535.1. Lineage (GTDB taxonomy): Bacteria > Chloroflexota > Anaerolineae > Promineifilales > Promineifilaceae > DAOTXO01. Next base: position 2,749 of record JAYRVN010000438.1, on the reverse strand, counting down.
GGCCAGTCGAAAGGGGTGCGCGTCCACCAGCGCCCGACGGCCCAACGGCGCGCCAGCCAGGCCGCGCCTAGCCCCAACCCGCCGAGCCACCACAGATAAGGCGCGAAAAGGGCCACCGTCAGAGTCAAGGCCAGCGCCCCCCCCCGCATCAGCCAGGCAGCCGAAAAGCGCGGCGAATCGTTCATGGCGTCCCCGGATTCAGACGACGCAGCGTTTGCACGAGATTGCGTATGACGGCATCGTCCGGGTTGTAGCGTAGCGCCGCTTCATAGGCTTCGATGGCCGCGGCCGTCTGCCCGGCCTGCTGATAGATGGCGCCGAGAAGCTGGTAAGGCCAATGGCGGGAGGGCTCCTCAGGCCAGGCGGCTAGGGCTTGCTGCACATGGGTAACCGCCGCCGCGACGTTGCCGTTTTGCGCATAGAGAGTCTGAGCCAGCCGCAGTTGCGCCCAGTAATGTTGGGGATTGCGTGTTGTCGCTTGCTTAAAGCTTTCAATTGCCTGGTCTATGTCCCCTTGCGTTTGCTGAATTTCTCCCAGGTGGTAATACGCGTCAGCCTGTTCAGCCGGGGAGGAAAAATCAGGCTCGGCCAGAGCGCGTTCATAGGCTGCGCGGGCTTGAACCAGGTCCGGCGGTATCAAGTGAAGCTGGTAATCTTGTCCCAGGCGATAGAGGAGTTGGCTGGTTGAGGATCCGGCGCGTTGAGGCTGGGCCAAAGCCTGGCGATAGATGGCGATGGCGGCCGGCCAATCCCCCATTTTTTCGGCGGCGAGAGCTTGAAAAAGGGCGTAGTCGCCGGTTTGCGGGGCAAGCTGCCAGGCGCGCCCGAACCAGAGATAGGCGGCCGGATAACGGCCGGCGCGCCGGGCTACTTCGCCATATTGGGCAAATTCTGCCGCCAGCTCCGGCGTGGCTTGCCAGGGGTCAAGCGCGGCGTCTGGTTGATCGGCCAACAGGAGGGCGAAACCGAGATTGCGGTTGGCCGCGCGCGAGGCGGGCAAGGCCTTCTGCGCTTCGGTCAGGCGTTCACGGGCGACGGTCAGGTCGGCGCTATCAGTGACGGTGATTTCCCAGCCGCGCAGGCGCGTGATCTGCGCCAGATTGAGCAGGCCCAGGTTCAGTTGCCAATGGGCGCGCCAGATAGGCCAGTGTAGGCCGAGGGCGATGAGCGCGCCGAGGAGCAGCAGCGGACGAAGCCAGCGTGAGAGGTGGGACATTCAGGTGATGAGGGGATAGGTTCGCAGGCCGGTTTTTTGAAGGAAGAGATGCCAGACGAATTGTGGATGGCCGAGCAGGTAGCGCCGCCATAAACGGCGCGGTTCCTGGGTCAGGCGAAAGAGCCATTCTAGGCCGTGGCGTTGCATCCAAGCGGGGGCTTGTCGGACGCGCTGGGTGTGGAAATCGAAGGCCGCGCCGACGCCGATGAGTATGGGGGCAGAGATTCGGCCGATATGCTCCGCCATCCACCGTTCTTGTTTAGGTGTGCTCAAGCCGATCCACACGATATCCGGCCGAGCCGCGTTGATCTGAGCCACCACCGCCGCATCTTCCTGCGGCGTCAGGGGGCGAAAGGGCGGGCAGTAGGTCCCGGCCACTTGCAACCCAGGGAAACGTTGCTGCAATTTTAACGCCAGCAACTCCGCTACGCCTGCCGCGCCGCCATAGAAGTAGTGGCGATACCCGGCACCGCTAGCCATGGCGCAAACCGCCAGCATCAAATCCGGCCCGTAGACGCGGTCTGCTTCTGCATGATCGGCCCAGCGGCTCAGCCATACCAACGGCATCCCATCCGGCACCGTCAAACCGCTGCGGTTATGAATTTGTCTGAGGGCGGGGTCGTGCAAGCTTTCCACAATGCCATGCACGCTGGTCACGCACACATACCGGGAATCGCGCTGTTCGATCCAACCGGCAATCGCCGCGACGGCCGCCGGTATGTTGGTCGGTGTGACGCCGACGCCCAAGACGTTAACGCGCTGTTCAAGCATAAGGCATCCGGGCTGGATTTTAGCGCATCTTGGCATTGTGTTCCAGCCGTGATGGGGGTGATGGCGTCGTTTTTTCGTCAGGCATAATATCTGTCACGCCGAATGGGTGACATTTGGCAATCGCGCAAAGGCCAGGAATGCGTTAAGCTACCCATAGAAACATCAGGTGATTATGGAGACGGGCATGGCTTATAAGCACATTTTGGTTCCCCTGGACGGTTCGGCCTTTGCCGAGATGGCTTTGAAAGATGCGCTGTCTTTAGCGCAAGCTTATCAGAGCAAGATTAGTTTGGTGCGTGTGGTTGAGCCGCCCCACTTGCTTTCGGCGCAACTGGCGTTGGAATCGGCGGCGGCTTTCCTGGAACTCGGCACACTCCTGGCTCAGGAAGCGCAAGAATATCTGGCGCAGAAACAGCAGGCATTGCAGAGCGAAGGGTATGAGGTGGGGACGTTGGTGATGGAGGGGGATGTTATTGCCAATCAAATCCTGACTGCGGCGGAACAGATAGGGGCGGATGTCATTGTGATGAGTACGCATGGGCGCAGCGGCATTCAACGCTGGGTGTTTGGCAGTGTGGCCGAACGCGTGTTACACCATGCGGCGTTACCGGTGTTGTTGGTGCGGGTGAAGACGGGTGGAACGGATTCGGCCGAATTTCTTCCCCCCGCTCCCGCTGCCTGAAAATAGGCTGTACAGGAGACGGCTATGTTCCAACATATCCTGGTTCCTCTCGACGGTTCAACTTTTGCTGAAGCGGCTCT
>JAYRVN010000437.1:0-6088 GCA_041918535.1 Chloroflexota bacterium | reverse complement strand
GGCAGCGGCTCCAGGGTGTCACCGGCGATTACATCGAAGCCGTGGTCGGTTAGCAGGGCGTCCAATTCGGCCGGCTGCCAATAGACAAAGAAACGTGGTTCTGCCTGCCCATAGGAGAATGTTGTCCACGCTTCTCCCTGGCCGGCTTTGACCGAGAGATAGAACCTGCCGTCCGGCTTGAGCAAGCGCGCCAATTGCGCCAGCAGAGCCGGCCATTGTCGGCGCGGCACATGCAACAACGAGGCCACGGCCAAAATGGCGTCAAACCCGGGGGCGAAGGGCAAATAACACATATCAGCCTGTACCCAATCGGCCCGGCCTGCGCCGGCAGCTATTTGCAACATACCCCATGACAGGTCCACGCCTATAGCTTGCCAGCCTAGGGCGGACAATCGGATGCTTTCCCGGCCAGGTCCGCAGCCCAGGTCTAGCACTCTGGCGTTAGCCGGCAAGCAGCCCTGTAGATATTCAAGGGTACGCTCAAGAAATCCGCGCTCACCGGCGGCGGCCGCATAATCCGCCGCGATTCGATCATAGGATTGCTGCAATCGCCGCCGCTCCGGCTCAAGGTAGACGCTCATGGCTGCGTCAGTTGGGATTCCGGGCTCAGGCGTCGCTTTAAGACAATAGCCACGCCGATAGAGCAGAGGCTAATCACCATGCCGGCGATGAAGGGGGCGCGCGGATGCCCGACAAATAAATATCCCCCGACAATTGGGCCGATAATATAGGCCGAGCTATTGACCGATTGAAACAAGCCCAGCAATTGGCCTGACTTGGCCCCCTGGCCGATGCGCACCAGGAGCGCCTCGCCACAGGGCACGCCGATGCCGTAGGCGGCGGCGGCCGGCATAAGGATGAGCGTAATCAGTCCGGGTCGAGTGGCTAGCGATAAGCCGGTCACGGAGATGAGCGCCAGCGCCATCGAGGCGATGATCAGGTCTGGCCGTGAAAAACGCTTCAACAGGGGGCGTAAGAAAAGGAGTTGTGTGGCGGCCACGGTTAATCCCAGCACCGACAACATGTAACCTACATTCCGCGCCACCAGCGCCTCGCTCAATTCGCCTCGGTAGATGATTGTGTCGGCATACAGAGGGAATATGGCGCTGATAGCGGCGATATTGACGCTGACGATGAAGGCCAGCGTCAGAATCAGGCCGACGTTGGGGTTGCGGGTAACAGCTTGCCAACCGAAACCCAAACGCGCCGGTTGTTCCCGGGCATGTTTGCGCGCCTCAGGCGGCAGAGACTCATGCAACACTAAGACAGTGAGAATGACGGTGATGCTGGTGATGGTGGCCGCCCCGACAAACGGCGCGAGTAGATTGATGTTGAGCAAAACAGCGCCAAAAGCCGGGCCGAACACCAGGCCTAGTCCAAAGGCCAGACGGATGAAAGCGAGCGCCTGGGTTCGTTCTCCTTCTTCGTGGATGATATCGGTCAGATAGGCTTGGGCGGCGGTGATGTTGCCGCCGGTCAGGCCATCGAGTATGCGGGCTACGTACAGGATGAGGAGGCCGGTGGCGAAACCGAAGGTTAGCCCGGTGCGCTCAAGCAGTCGCCCGATGGGATTGGCGAAGATGAAGAGGGCAAATGAGAGAACTGTGCCCAGTTGACTGACGATGAGCACCGGGCGACGCCCAATTCGGTCGGATAAACGCCCCAGCCAGGGGGCTGCTGCCATTTGGGCCACGTAGAAAAGGGCGGTGAAGTAACCGGCGTCTATGGCTGTGGCGTTGAAAAGGTCTTTGGCATAGAGGGGAAGGGTGGGAATCACAACGCCTGCGCCAAGCACGTTGGTGAGGACAATGGCGAAGATGGTGTAAACCTTGCGGCGCTGAGAGCGCAATGTCAAGGTGGCTGGGGGTGAGGTTTCAATCATTCGGATTCCATCGGTTGGTCAGGCTGGTTGCTGCGCGTCTATCGTAGAGTGTTGTGAGGAAAACGTCAATCGGCCGAAAATTCTCCCCGCCGATTCCCCAAACAGTCAGAGACCGGGTAGTTGATTGTTTAACCACCTTTGACCAGCGTCCGAGCGGGCAGGCGGAAGCGGGGGTCCGTCGTCAGCAGGCGTTGCAGACCGTCGCTCAGAGAAATATTCGGCCGATAACCCAATGTCGCGCGCGCCAGACTCACATCCGCCCCTAACCGACGCACTCCGCCGCTCTGGGCCTGATGATACAACCGGTTCAGGTGCAGACCGGTCACTCGTTCCAATAAGTCGGCCAGCGCATCAAGGGTTGTCTCCACGCCGCTGCCCACATTAATGACCAACCGATTCACGGCTTGCGCGCCTGCCGCCGCCACGAGCGCCTCAACCACATCGGTGATATAGACAAAATCGCGACTCTGGCGGCCATCGCCGAAAATCACTACGGAGCCGCCGGTCAGCGCTTGTTCCAAAAAGCGGGGCACGACCGGCGCGTGTGAAGGGGGCAACGGCTGACCCGGGCCATAGGCGTTGAAAATCCGCAAGGCCACTGTCTCAATCCCCCACAGAGCGCCGATGGTATGCACGTATTGTTCGGCTGCCCACTTGCTGACTGCGTAGGGCGAATCCGGATGCGGTGTTTCACTCTCGCGCACCGGCTGATGGGCTTGTGTCCCATAGACGGCCCCGGATGAGGCCAACACCACGCGCTTTACCCCGGCGTCACGTGTGGCTTCCATCAGGGCGACTGTCCCCCCGACATTCACGCTATTGTAATCGCGCGGATACAGAATGGATTCCGCCACCGACACCCGCGCCGCCAGGTGGTAGACGCAATCTACACCCTGCAGCAATGACCACAGACGCGGGATATTGTTGACGTCGCCCCGCGTGAAATGCACCGCCGGGGAGAGTCGCGACTGGTCTCCATTGCTCAGGTCGTCAATCACCCGCACTTCATGGCTGTCTGCGGCCAGCCGATTGGCGAGCGCCGACCCCAGGAAGCCGGCGCCGCCCGTAATGAGAAAGCGCATACAATGACTCCTTCATAAAATGATGCGCCCAAGGCTGCGGGCCAGGCCTTTGCCAACAATCGGTGTCTGGCGGGCGCTTAATATTGGCTGATTCTACCATATCCCGGCATGGACTTATAGCCGAAAAGCTTTATGATTCGGATATGCACTGGAAACCGTGGCGAATTCACCGGCGATGGTTGGTCTGGCTGGTCGTGGCAGGCTTTGTGTTGCCGGGATTGGTGGCGCCGGAGCAACCGGATTGGGGGGATCAGCAGCAGCAGTTGGAGAGACTGGTTGGGCGACGTGGATTTAACTTTGTGGCCTGGGAGTTGGGGGCGTTGGCAACAAAAGGGCAAGCTTTCCTGGCGCGGGGTCAGGGGTATCTGACCGACGACGGGCGGCGCGAAGCGGTGACAACATTTCTGGAGAAGGTGGGGGCGGCGCGACAATCAGAGGAGGAAATCGGCCGAATTTATGCCCAGGAAGCCCACCCGGCCGCTGTGGCTCAGGCCGTTGAGAGTCAACTGGCCATTGAACGCACCGATCTGGCTGCCTGGCAACCGTTAGGGGAAGCCATCTTGGAAGAACAAGTGAGTGAGCGCTTGTCAGCCGCGGGATTCGGCCGATTCGGGTTTGTCTGGCCGCCCGTCAAGATGCACATGACCCCTTTGCCGAGCCTGTTGATCATTTCGCCGCGCGATCATATCGAGCGCATCTATGCCATCCCGCTAATAACCGGTCTGACTGCGGCTGAAATGGATGCTCTGGAGAATGACATTTTCGCCGATCTGAATTTGTCGGCCTTTATCACCCCCATTGGCGGCCTGGGCATTTATCCGGCCATGGTGTTGGAGACGAGCAATCTGGGGTTTTTGGTGGATACGATTGCCCACGAGTGGGCGCATCACTGGCTGACGCTCCATCCGCTGGGTTTTAACTATAACACCAGCGCGGCGATGGGGGCGATCAACGAGACAGTGGCCTCGATTGTGGGCAAGGAGATAGGGCCGGAGGTGATGGCGCGGTACTACCCCGATTTGTTGCCGAAGCCCTCGCCGCCGGTTTCGGCCGAATCGCCCCCAACCGCGCCGCCCCCCGCCTTTGACTTTCGGGCGGAGATGCGTCGCACGCGAGTGCGCGTGGATGAGCTATTGGCGGCAGGGGAGGTGGATTCGGCCGAATCTTACCTGGAAGAACGGCGGCAACGCTTTGTTGCCAACGGCTACCCATTGCGCAAACTCAACCAGGCTTACTTCGCCTTTTACGGAGCCTACGCCGACGAGCCGGGCGCGGGCGGCGCCGACCCTATCGGCCCGACCGTCGTGGCGCTGCGTCAGCGCAGCGCCAGCTTGCATGAGTTCCTCCAACTGGTTGCGCCGGTCACCAGCTTTGAGGAACTCCGGGCCGTCCTGGCAGAATTAGGCAATTGAAAGACCCCGGTCGGTAGAAGCCCCTCGCGCAACTCAGCCCCTACTCCCTTTCCGCCAGCCACTTCTCTGTTTGCATCGCCGCCGCGCAGCCCTGGCCCACCGAGGTGGCTACCTGGCGGTAGAGCGGGTCTTGTATTTCGCCGGCCGCGAACACGCCCGGCACGCTGGTGCGCATGCGCTCATCCGTGATGACATAACCCTGCTCATCCATCGCCAACTGCCCATTCAGGAAGCTCGTATTAGGAAAATGCCCCACAAATATGAAGACGCCATCCGTCTCATAGCGCGACTCGGCGCCCGTTTGGGTATCTTGCAGCGTCACGCTCTGGACCGCGCCGTTGCCGTGAATCGCCTTCACCCGCGTATTCCAGCGGAAGGATAGCTTGTCATTAGCCATGGCGCGCTTCTGCAAGGTCTGTCCGGCCCGCAACTGATCGCGCCGGTGTACGACCTCCACTTTGTTGGCAAAGCGTGTTAAGAATAGCCCCTCTTCTATAGCGCTGTCGCCGCCGCCTACCACCAGCACGTCTTTGCCTCGAAAGAAGAAACCATCACATGTGGCGCAATAACTAACGCCTTTGCCGGTGAACTCACTCTCGCCCGGCACGTTCAACTTCGTGGGCGACGCGCCGGCTGTGACAATGACGGCATCCGCCAAAAACTCCTGACGGTGGGTTCTTATGGTGAACGGCGACCCCTGCGTAAAATCTACGCTGACCACTTCGTCATATTCCAGCCGCGCCCCGAAGCGTTCCGCCTGGCGTTGCATCAACGCTACCAAATCCGGCCCAGTCAAGCCGTCAGGAAAGCCGGGATAGTTCTCCACATCATAAGTAATCGCCACCTGGCCGCCCAATTGTGAGCCGACGATGATGACAGGTTGTAACTGAGCGCGAGCGGTGTAAAGTCCGGCAGTCAGCCCGGCTGGGCCTGAGCCAATAATAACGACACGTTCTTTTTGCATGCTTACTTGTCCATGGGTGAAATCTGAATCGGCCGATCGCTTCTCTTTCTGCTACGCGAACAGCCGTCACCATGTATTTAGATGCGGCTGAAATCCGCCTTCTTACTTAACGATTATTATCACCGCTGGTTGGCGCCGGCGCACCTGAGGTATCATCCAGCCCATCTCCGGGATAGGATGGTAACATGGACGCTGAAGAATTTCCCAGGCAGAGCGAATGGCGCAGACGCTATCTGGCGCAACTGAGCCTGGAGCGCGCAAATCTCTGGTGGGCGATTGTCGGATTGACCGCCGAGCATCTGACGACCTGGCCGGTGTGGGAAGACTGGTGTGTAAAAGATATCCTGGCCCATCTAAGTTTCTGGGACAGCCTGGCAGCCGATCGCGTTCAGCGCGCGATCGAGGGCCGTCTGGATAGAGCGCCCCACAGCCAGACAAGTACGGCGGCGCTTAATGCCCATAGACAAAAGTTGCATACGCTGCTTACCCTTGATGCGGCCATGGCTATGTGTCTGAAAGAGCGGCAGGGCTTCTTGAATGCCTTATCGGCGGCAACCGATAGTTTGCTCGAAACGTCCGCGCCGTGGGCCGGCGACATAGTGCCGCTCCAAAGGATCGTTGACTGGCGCATTCTCCACGACCAAGGTCACACCGCCGACTTGGTTGTCTGGCGCGATCGCTTGGCGCTGCCTGGGGTTGACATTGGGCCGGTTTCCGTCCTGCTGGCCTGCTTCCGGGCTACGCGCCG